>JAGBDG010000177.1 GCA_017937625.1 Muribaculaceae bacterium
ACGAGAGCGCACCAGAGGTCGCGCCAGCGGTAGTTGTAGCGGCTGCCGCTGAATGGCGAGACTGTACGGTAGCGCTCGACGTGGAGCATCAGGGTGAAGCGGGAGGTCATGCCGCGGGTAGCCTCGGTGTTGCGGGGCGAGGTGAGGATGACCTGTTTGTTTCTGTTGCGGGGACGCTCGCCGGCGGGATGAACGAGGATGCCGTACGTCTCTTCGCAGAGGCTGAGGCAGTATTCCTGGTATTTGCACAGAAGCGCGGTGGAATCAGTGCCGGGCGGGTCGATGACGAGGAAGGGACGCGCCTGCCATTTCTTGCGCGCTTTCTCTATGGGGCGTATGACGGCGGTCTCGGCGGAAGTGAGCTTTCTGCCGAGAAACCGTGCGAAGCCGTATTCCCAGGGAGCCTCGGGAACGGTGCGCTGTCGCTCGGGCTGCGATAATATGCGTGTACGCCGAATGTGTGCCATGACCTTTGGGGGCAAAGATACTTTCCGCTTTATCTGTTTTGAGCGGCGATTTTGCAGGATGCGGAAATTAACACATTCGGTTACCTGTGCTTCGCGTTTCGAGCGTGCGCGCGCTCCGCGGCTTGCTCGAATAGTGGATTGACGGCTGTCCCGCAGCTTCGCAGCGGGTTGTAGGGATACCGCGCCTCCGGCGCTCTGCGGCGGCTCGGAGTATTCGGAGTTCGCTGAGAAGTAAGTCGGCGTTCTTCTTACACGGCACGCCAAGGCGTACCGTTAGTAGTAAATCGGCGTCTTGCAGACGCATGCGTTGGTATGACCGACCACGCACGCCTGCGCAAGCTGCGGCGTACGTGGTTACGAGTAAATCGATGTCTTGCAGACATCACGCAGAGATGGCTTAACGGATAATTGATGAGAAAGTACTTTTGTTGCACCGAGAAAAGATAAACAATGTTAAATTATATCATGATTGGAAAATTATGCTTAAATTTAGGCGATTTTAAACATTCTTCTCCGTGAAAAACAAGTGTCTGCTTTTTTTAGCTGTTTTATCGCTTTCTCCTGAGGTTTCCGGCGAACGCGTGGAGTTTCCGTACGAGTGTGTGCCTTTCACCGACCGCGCCCTTTCGGAGCAGGTATGGGACGTGTCATCACAAGACATCAGGGCTGTCGACGTGCCGGGGTTTGTGTACTCGAATCCGAACGGCTTCATAACCGAATATATCGGGGGTGACGCCGAGCATTATCTTCTCAGGGGCGACTCGCTGATTTTCCGTGGCTATACCCGTGGACGCGGAACCGGAGCGCTTGTCGACTCGACAGCCGCGACACTGCGTTTTTCTCTCACTCCGGGCGACTCGGTCATGTCCGTATACTCTGTGTCGGGCAGCGTCGAGGGTGTGCCGGTTTTCCGCGAGTCCGGCACGGTTTACGGCAAGGTCGTGCGCGAAGGGCGTTTTGTATTCGCTCCTGGCGACACGGTACCGGCAATCCTCGTGCACGAGCGGCGCGAATGCACCACAAACATAGGCGACAGCATATCCGCGGGAAATTCCGATGATTTCCTGCGGTGGTACGCCCCGGGGAGCGCGCTTCCTTTCGCGCTGCAGTACAGACGGTCGGACAGCAGCGGCGCGCGTCTTTTCCTGCCGGAGAGGTTTCACGGCTACGAATACGCCTCCAGAAAGACGGATACCCCGGAAGACGCGCGGCAGCGCATCATCGACGGCGCGCAGGTGACGGTCACAGAATCGGAGGCGACGGTGGTTCTCGGCGGTCTTCCAGGCGTCGAGGCGGAGGTATATGTCATTGATGTCGCGGGAAACATCTACGGACATACAGTACGCACGCTTGACGGCGCCGCAAACGAGTTCCGTATCAGTCTGACGGGCATACAGTGCGAGCGCTGCATGCTTGTGATAACGCTCGGCGGCACTCCTCAGCTGACCGACAAACGAATGCTGTAAACCTTACCAATCATGCTGTATGAGACACTTAGCCTTAATCCTCTTCCTGATATTCAGCGTCCTGTGTCCTCAGGCACAGACCGACGAAGCCTACTCCTGGTCTGACAAAGGGGTATGGCCGGAAAGCCCCAAGGCAGCGACCATCCGCGAGGTTACCACTCCTCTGCCCGCGCTGCTGACAGGCGCCGCCGAGTTCTCCGTGCCTCTCCACACCCTTGTTGCTGAGGATTTCACACTGCCTTTTCAGTTCCGCTACCACGCCACAGGCATGAAGCGGCGTCAGACAGACTACGGCGCCGTGCGCGGTCAGATTGCAAAGACGGCGGACCGGCGCTACATGGAGTCGTTCACCTTCAACGCGGACACGCTCGAGCGGATAGAGTTCAACGGAGGCTACTTCGACGGACATGGGAAGGCGCACTTCCTGTTCACCGACTGGCAAGGCAACGTGACGATGACCACGGACGCCGGCGGCCGTCTGGAGCAGCACACCGGCTACTACCCCTACGGTGAGCCGTGGCGCGAGCCGGCGGGACAGCATGCGAAGCTTTTCGCGGGCAAGGAGCGCGTCACGGGTCTGCCCGGCGGAGACTACGACTTCGGTCCGCGCGGCTACCGCGCCACCACCACGCTGTGGGACTCGTGGGACATCCACGCCGCCGACTACGCCTTGTGGTCGCCCTGGATGTACTGCGGCGGAAACCCGATAAGGAACACAGATCCTACGGGGAATGCGTGGAAGAGAGTTCAAAACGAGGATAACGACGCGTCTCATTTCGAATGGGTTAAACCACAGGACTCATACGACAAAAATGGAAATTTATTGCCTGGATTATATGAACAAGCTATTCTATTTACAAAAGAAGGTTCAAAAGGCGAGTTTAATCCATCCAGTAAATTTAACATCGGTACTTCAACTGCAATCGTACATCTTGATGACGGCACGACTAAGGAATATGATGCCTGCACCTATCCTTCTGATATAAAAAAATCCGCTACTATACCTGAAGGCTCGTATGAGGCGGCAGTAGGCAAACACAAGGGAAATTATACAGCATTAAGAATGAGCGACATTGGAACAACCAATTTTTACTCTAATTCCATTGAACTTGGCGAACCCAATCCGTCAAACTCTAAAACCACAAAAGCAGTCGGGGTAAACATCCATAAACCAGGTAAATATAATTTGACCGGAACATTTAAACAAGAAAATGAAAATGGCGAAAAGGTAACGAAACACATATCTGAAGGCTGTTTTCTTATAGATAGAAACAAATGGGATGATTTTATTAGCAATTTTAACACTACCGAACAAAAGAATAATATAATCGGAATTTCTGTTGAAAGATGAGACTATTAATAATTTCTATTCTTATTTTTCTTGGAATAGCATCTTATGCCATTAAATATGAGGTCAATGATTTTATCATAAACCCAGATCAATTTAACCGTCTTGACTCGTTAGGACGGAGAATAGGACAATGGATACTAACAGATCCTGACAGCGCCTCATGTATTGTTGTCAATTATATGAACGGTAAAAAAGAAGGAGTCAAATTGATTTATGACGTTGTTCTCCGCACAAAAGACAGCGATACTATAAAACATTATTTACAAAGCATCATTACTTATGCAGACGGCAAATATCATGGCACGATAACAGAATTCTATGAAAACGGATTACCATTTTTTTTAATTCGTGACATAGAACCTATAAAGGATTTCAATCCTACTCCCAAAGGATACAGCGAGGAATTCAAATTTGAATACCAAGGCTATACTGTTGAATATAATCAAGATGGAACCATATCAGATGAAGGATACATGATTTTCAATGATGATTATATTATAGATTTTCAAGAAGTTGGACTCTGGAAATATTATGATGACAGCGGAAATTGCATACGCACAAAGGATTATGGCGAATACAGAAAATAGGCTTTAAATACAGCGTGTTCTGACGTTGTCAAAGACTAATGTTCTTGTATGTCTGGAGGATGCCACGCACGCCTACGCGGGCTACGGCGTACGTGGTTATGAGTAAATCGGTGTCTTGCAGACGCATGCGTTTCTTTTCCGAATGCCACGCACGCCTGCGCACGCTTCGGCGTACGTGGTTACGAGTAAATCGATGTCTTGCAGACATCACGATGTGGACGCATGATGTGGCAGATGTGACTTATGGAACGGATGTTATTGGGAGGAATGAGAGTTTTGGGAGTGATGGGAGGGTGAGTGAGAATGCATAATGCGCAATGCATAATAATGCGTTAAGGTTTATTGCCTCCGGCAAAAATTCGTCTTTTATGCTGTAAGCCCTGGAAACGCGCTGCTTATTCCAGGGTTGTGAGCGGCGATGCCGCCTTGGCATACCTACGGCATGCCTGACGCTTCGGAATATTAACCTGTGCTGTCGCGTTTCGAGCCGGCGCACGCTCCGCGGCTTGGCTCGAATAGGATACGGGTGTTGTCCGTCACGCAGCTTCGCAGCGTGTTGTAGGAAAATCGCCCTTCCAGGGCTTCATTACTATTGGCGCAGGACTTTTATCGGTAAAGGTTCATGACGCTGGCGGGGGAACGGCGGGCGAGGAGTTCGTTTCTCATATAGGCCATGGCATACGCAGTATGGGCGAAAAAGCGCCGGTAGCCGCTGCAAAGATAGTTCAGCCCGGGTTCTCCGTCCTCGCTGATTGCAAAACGGTTCTTCGGGCATTCACCGTTACAGAGCCTGAGCCACGGACATCGGCGGCACTGTGCGGGAAGGGAAGCGAGCTTGGCGTCGCCGAAACGGCGCTGCACGGGACTGTCCATCATCTCGAAGACGCTGCTGTCGAGGATATTCCCGAGGCGGTATTCGGGAAAGACGAAGTGATCGCAGCTGTATAGGTCGCCGTTGTGCTCGATGACGGCGGCGTGTCCACACGTCCGCCCCATGGTACACAATCCGGGCTCGACACCTACAGTGTTGGCGAGCGTGGCGTCGAAAATCTGTATGAAGGTCTTTCCCACATCGGCACGCACCCAAAGGTCGAACAACGCGCAGAGGAATTCGCCCCAGGCATGCGGTGTCACCGAGAAAGGCGCAATCGGAGCTGTCTCGTCGGCTGTGGCGATTCCCTTAGCCGAGATGCGCTCGACAATGGGTGCGAACTGGATATAACGGCAACCTATGTCCCGGAAGAAGCTGTAGAATTCGCCGGGATGCTGTGCGACAAGGTCATTGACCACTGCCATGGCGTTCCATTCGACGCCGTGCCTGTCAAGAAGCTCAATACCGCGCATCACGTCGTCAAAGGAGCCACTGCCGTCAGCCTTGAGGCGATATGCGTCGTGCAGCTCTCGCGGACCGTCGACAGAAACACCGACGAGCCATCCGTTGTCCTTGAAAAAGCGGCACCACTCGTCGGTGAGCTTTGTGCCGTTGGTCTGTATGCAGTTGTCGACATGTATCCAGCGGGCATATTTGCGTTGCAACCGAAGGACCTTCCTGTAGAAATCGGGGGTACGAAGAAGCGACTCGCCGCCATGCCATGTAAACATGACCGCCGGCATGGTCTGAGCCTCGATATACTGCCGTATGAAATTCTCGAGGACATCGTCGGACATGAAGGGGCGCGCCCCTGGATAGTACTTCGATTTCTCGAGATAATAGCAGTAGCGGCAGCGCATGTTACACAGGCTGCCGGCAGGCTTAGCCATGACGTAGAGCGGACTGGAGAAGGGCGCCCCGGGGAAACTCATTCGCGGTGCAGCTTATTGGGGTCGAAAGGCTTGATGACAGTCACAGTCGTACCGGCAGGATTGACACGTATGCCGCCTTTTGCCTCTATGGTGGCGAGCTGTGCCTGACGCAGCTCCTCTATCTTTTTCTTAGCCTTCGCAGGGCTGTCAGCCATGACTTTCGCGATAACGCGCGAGTCAAGACCGATTTTGTAGAAAGCCACGCGGATAAACTTCCAGTTCTGATCGGTGAGCCCGTACTTTTTCTGCAGCCTGTCGGCGATGGCGATACCCTCGGCATCGGCTTCCTTGTCGAAAACACCGCGATAGTACTGTTCAAGCTGTTCTTGGCTCATAATGCCGGCAAGCGCACTGTCTCTCATCCGGGCTATGCGACGGCTGTCCTTTACAGTCAGCACTCCTCCCGCATCGTGTATCATGGCGAGCATGCAGCTGTCTTCCTTAACAAATGCGGCTGCAAGCGCACGCTGCTGCCCGGCATCAAGCTTCACATAGCGGCACACCTCATATACATCGCGGGCGGTAGACGCAGGAAAAGCGGCAAGCGCCTCAGTGTCGAGAGTCTGGGCGAAGACTCCGGAGGTCAGAAATATTGCGAATGCTAAAAGAAAAAGTTTCTTCATGGTAAAAAAATGTCGTTTTTACGTTCGGAACGTAAGATGTAACTTTAAAAATCGTATCTTTGCGCAAATTTACAAATTAATCCGAACCTTTACCATGAATGCGGGCAAAAATCTGAAATATTTGTTATGCGGTGTCAACGCGCTTGCACTCGCTCCAACTGTATATGCTGCAGCGTCAGACCGTGCTGACGGCGACGACCGTCCCAACGTGCTTTTCATCGCCGTGGACGACATGAAGCCATGGCTGGCAGCCTACGGCGACACCGTCGCCCATACGCCCAACATGGACCGTCTGGCAGCTCGCGGGACACTTTTCAACAGCGCCTACTGCCAGGTGGCGCTCAGCGGTCCGTCGCGCTCGAGTCTCCTGACAGGTCTCAATCCGGATCACACAGGCGTGTGGTGGCTCATGGGTTCGTTCAGAAAAAACAACCCCGACATCGTGACACTGCCCGAGGCACTGAAAAACAACGGATACGAGACCATAGGCGTCGGCAAGGTATATCACCCTCTCAAAGACAAGACCGTAAAGGATGACCCGCAGTCATGGAGTCAGCCTTACATCAAGACTCCCGGCGCGACATACGCCCTTGCCAACGGGCGTGTCGCCACAGAATGCGCCGACGTTCCCGACATCACCTACGTCGACGGTGTCATCGCCGACGAGGCTGTGAAAGCGCTGGGAAGACTGAAAAACAGCGACAAGCCTTTCTTCCTCGGTGTCGGCTTCAAGAAACCGCACCTGCCTTTCTGCGCTCCCAAGAAATACTGGGACATGTATGAGCGCGATAAGATGCCCGTGGCGAAATTTCAGGACATGGCGGCGGACGGCTGCGAGTACGCATACCACAATTCCCTCGAGGTGAAGGGCTACTCCGACATTCCGCCCTTCGAGAGCTTTGTGGACACAAAACATCTGGACACCGACACTCAGAAACGCCTTATCCATGCCTACTATGCCTGCATATCGTACACCGACGCACAGGTGGGCAAGGTTCTTGATGCCCTCGACAGCAACGGACTGGCGGACAACACAGTCATCGTCCTGTTCGGCGACCACGGCTATCATCTGGGCGACCACGGTCTGTGGAACAAGATGACCAACTTCGAGCAGGCTACGCGTGTTCCTCTCATCATAGCCGCTCCCGGCATGAAACAAGGCGTACGCTCCGACGCGCTTGTCGAATTTCTCGACCTCTATCCCACTATCGCCGAACTGACCGAGACTCCTCACCCTCAGCAGCTCGACGGCACAAGCCTTGTTCCGGTACTGCGCAACCCGAAGGGCAAGGTGAAAGACTATGTCATGAGCCAGTACAGCCGGACGACTACCGAAGACTACACAATCAGTACCGACACTGACCTCAAAGGCAAAGCGGAATACCTTGAGGACGACATCATGGGCTATGCCATCAGGGACAAACGCTACCGTCTGGTGCAGTGGACAAAAGGATTCAAGACCTACGAGCCTTTCAGCCCCGACAAGGTGATTGCCACGGAGCTTTTCGACTACGAAAAAGACCCTCAGGAAACGCGCAACGTAGCCGGTGACCCAGCGTATGCAAAGGTGGTCAAGCGGCTCGAAAAGCAGCTGCGCGAGTATTACGCCCGCAGCTATGCCTCCCCCATGTCCGCTCCGATAAAAGCCACTGCCGAATGTAAGTAATTGCCGGAACGGGCATTTTTTGCTAATTTTGCAGACGGTAACCGAAAAACAAAATCTGCGATGCTGACGTTTCTAAAATACCTCATACAGCTGGTGCTCTCCCCCGTCAACGGATGGAAAGACCTCGCCGAGCGCGACCCGGATCCCGAAGAAATGCTTCACAAGGGGCTGTTTCCTTTGCTGGGCGTATCCGCGGCAACGGAATTCCTGAGCGTGCTCTACGGCAGCGACAGCCTGCTCAAGGTGGTGTCGACGGCAGTCACCGACTTCGGAGCGTACTTCATCGCAGTGTTCATAGCCCGGCTCGTTCTTGGCATGAGTCTGACGAAACTCTGCGACGACGAGCCCGACATGCGCCGGTGCTACAGCTTCATCAACGCCTCAACGGGTCTGATGGTGCTCTTCCAGATTATCGACAACTGCCTGCCGTGGAACCTGATGCTACTCAAGTTCCTTCCTCTCTACGCCGTGCTGGTGATATCGAAGGCTACCGACTATATGGGCATACGCAAGAGCGACGACATGCGCTTCCTGGGCATCGCGGCAGGACTGATAGTAGTGGTGCCTCTGTGTATCTATTACTTCATATATCTTCTCATCCAATGAATCAGAAAGAAATCAACATAAAAAACCGGCGCGCGACATTCGACTATGAGATTATAGAGACGTTCACGGCTGGTCTTGTGCTGACAGGCACCGAAATCAAGAGCATACGTTCGGGGCACGCGTCGCTTGTCGACACGTTCTGCTATATCAGCAGCCTCGGCGAGGTGTGGGTGAAGAACATGAACATCGCCCAATACTTCTATGGCACATACAACAACCACGAGGCACGGCGTGACCGCAAGCTGCTGCTCAACCGCAAGGAAATCAACAAGCTCGCCAAAGCGCACAAGGACGCGGGCTACACCATAGTGCCGCTCCGTCTGTTCATCAACGACCGGGGACTCGCCAAGCTCGTCATCGGCATAGCCCGCGGCAAGAAGGAGTACGACAAGCGCCAGTCCATCCGCGAGCGCGAGGACAAACGCAACCTGGCTCGCCTTATGCAGAAAAGATAGTAACCAAAAGCACCGAAAAATTCCGTCAAAACAAGTCTCGAGTAAAGTTTTTCCGCGTTTTTGACGTCAAAAAGTCATTTTACGACATCCATTTGGCGTCATTGCGGAATTTTTTGTATACCTTTGCGACCATATCACTAATGCAAAGTACACATCTAATGAAAAAACTTTACACACTCGCTCTTGCTGTCGCTCTCGCGGCATCGTCCGCTCCTGTCTACGGAGCCGTACCTTTCGCCAAAGGCAAGACAGCACCACGCGTCAGCCGTCACGAAGCACCGCTGCGCGCAGCAACAGCGTCGACTTTGGTTGACGAGGACTTTTCCAGATTTACAGAAGGCGCAGAAGACGATCCCGCCCCTGAGATTACCTACGTAAACGGCTATCACGTTCCCGACGAACTCACCGCCCAGCCCGGATGGACCTCGCAGGGTCTTCGTCCAGCCGGCGGATGCGTTGCTCTCTACGGATGGCAAGACTCGAACGGCGATACCCGCAGAGGCTACCTCTCCACGCCGCCGCTCGACCTTGGCGGCACGGCGACGCTAACCTTCAAGGCAAAGCGCCCCGCAGGCAGCGAGGCATCGATATGGGTTGCCCTCTGCGACGACTACTACGGACCCGGCGACGACCAGGGCGACTACGAGCTGACCGAAGACTGGCAGACATTCACGCTCGTGGCGAAAAACGGATCTCTTGACGAGCCGTCATACTTCCAGATTACAGCCGAAGACGGAATCGCCTTTCTTGACGACGTGCGCATCGACTTTGTGCGCGACCGCATCGCCACCCCGTCGGCAAATCCCGCCAAAAACGTTTCCCCGACAGAATTCGTGGCAAGCTGGGAAGACACCGGCGCTCCACAGTACCGCCTCAACGTATATTATACCGAACACCTCAGCAATCCGGCGACAGGCACCGCAAGCACCGATTTCGACGGCATCAAAGTCAATGCCGACGGCAAAATCGACACCGCAGCCCCCAACTATCCCGAAGGATGGTACATCAACGTCAGCGAAGCCGGCACCAAGGATACAGAGACCTCGGACGGCAACTATCACTCGTCGCCTCTCGCGCTTGTAATAGACGAGATCGGAGACACAATCACAACCCCTGTGCTCCCCTATCCTGCCGACGGACTCTCCTTCTGGGTAAAACCGTCGTCTACCGAAGATGACGATTACGAGATGTCGCTTCTTCGCGTAGAGACCTGCAATGCCGACGGCGAATGGTCCGCCATTGCGCAGCTGCCGCATTACTATATGGATGAAGACGGCGGTTTCTATACCGTCGATTCCGATGCTCTCGGCAAGAACGTCATGCAGATACGTTTCTCAATGATTCAGAAAGGCAAAGTCACTTTCTATATCGACGACATCGAAGTACACTACACCCAGCAGGGCGAAAACGTGGCTGTCGTAAAGGACTACCTCACTTCCGAGACAGAATATACCGTCAAAGACATCAACGCCGCCAACGACTATTACTACTATGTCGAGGCTATCGACGGCGACGTAGTATCAGGCAAGAGCTATCCTGTGTGGGTCGACGGCATCACAGGTCTGCAAGTGGAGACCCTTCCCGCTTCCGACATCACCACCACCGGCTTCACAGCCAACTGGCAGCCGCTCGGTCATGCCACCAACTACTCAGTGGCTCTCAACCGCGTGACAACGGCGAAAGAAGACATGAAAGACGTGCTCGTGCTTGAGGAGAACTTCGACGCCATTACCGAGGGTACTGTCGATAATCCCGGCACCGACTGGATCTCACCCTACGACTTCGGCGCCAACGGCAAGGCAAACACCGGATGGTGCGCGACACAGCCCGCATGGGCAAAGGGCATGGCAGGCTCGACAGGCACGAACTACTGGATGGGCACGGCAGGTCTTGTCTATTCGCCCATGCTCGACCTCAGCGGCAACGGCGGCGAAGGCTTCAACGTAGAGGCTACAGTTGTGACTACAGTCGACAAGTTCGTGCTCCAGGACAACACCGAAGAGACCGAAGGCGTGTTCGTAATGGTACTCAAGAGCCCCTATGACCAGCAGGCAATCACAGCCGCGCTGATAGAAACTCCTACGGTAGGCTCGACTCATGCCAAGGTTACAGTCCTCAATCCCGATAAAGCCGACCTGAGCAATGTCATGGTAACGTTCATGACCAAGAGCGGAGCGATGTTCTTCGTCGACGACGTCAAGATTACCCAGGACCTCAAGGCAGGCGAAGTGCTCAAGACACCCTACACCTCCGTCAGCACCAACGACACATGGTACACCTTCACCGACCTTAGCAATGAAAGCGAGTACGGCTACAGCGTGACCGCCTCCACCCGCCACGAATACGTCGACTATGTATCTGTTCCCACCGATGTCGAGACAGTAGCTCTGTCGGGCACTACCGGTGTCGAAGAGATTGCCAAGAATGACGTGACCGTCACCGGCGGCGAAGGCTTCATCGCCGTCACCGCATCCGATGCTGACGCAGTGAGCGTCTACACCCTCCAGGGCATCTGTGCCGGCACAGCGACAGGCTCCGCTACATTCAATGTACCGGCAGGCATGTACATCGTGAAAGCCGGCGACAAGACATTCAAAGTCGCCGTGAAATAACACTCCGAATTATCTCTGACACAAGACCGGTTCTCCTGCGGAGCCGGTCTTTTTTATTGTGCTTTGGTCATTTTTGTGTAATTTTGCACTCCGTATGATATATCCCGGAAACATAGAGCATAAAATAGGTTTCGACACTGTGCGCGAGCATATCCGCGCGCTGTGTACGTCCGCCATGGGCGCCGAATGCGTCGACAGCATGATATTCAGCAAGGATTTCGCCACGGTGCGCCGCCTGCTCGACCGCACGAACGAGATGCTCGGCATTCTCACCTCTGACGCAGGCTTCGACACTGGCTCCATCCACGACTGCCGCCATGCGTTGACATCGATACGCGTGCCGGGCACGGCTCTCGCCGAGACCGACCTTCCGGGCTTGCGCGCGAGCCTCGAGGCTATCGCGACAATCGCGTCTTTCTTCGCCAAAAACCGGGACGGTGAAAGCGGCGCAACGCCCTATCCCGCCCTCGACGAACTCGCGTCGGGGCTCATGCCCTTTCCCGGTGTCGTCGCGGCAATCGACCGCATCATCGACCGCCACGGACAGATAAAGGACAACGCATCGCCCGAGCTCGCAGGCATCCGCCGCTCCATCGCCTCGGCTTCGGCAAGCATAAGCTCGGCAATGCGCAGGGTCATGTCCGCCGCCGTCAAGGACGGATATCTCGAGACCGACGCCACACCGTCGGTACGCGACGGACGCCTTGTCATACCGGTCTCACCCATGTTCAAGCGCAAGATTCCCGGCATAGTACACGACGAGTCGGCTTCCGGCAAGACATATTTCATAGAGCCGGCGGAGGTGGTGGAGGCGAACAACCGCCTGCGCGAGCTCAACATCGAGGAGCAGCGCGAGATAAAACGCATTCTCCGCGTTCTCGCCGACGATATCCGACCGCATATCGACGAAATACTCGGAGGTTTCGGTCTGCTGGGCGAATTCGATTTCATCTCCGCCAAAGCCCGCTATGCCCGCGACATAGAGGCTGAGATGCCGTCGCTCAACGACCGTCCCGAGCTGGAATGGTACGGAGCATGTCATCCGGTGCTCAAGCTCTCGCTGCGCGAGCAGGGACGGCAGATCGTTCCGCTCGACATCACGCTCTCTAACAAGACGGGGCGCATACTCGTCATCTCCGGTCCGAACGCCGGCGGCAAGTCGGTGACTCTCAAGACCACGGCGATAGTCCAGTACATGGCTCAGTGCGGCGTACTTCCGCCCGTACATTCCAACTCGCACATCGGCATTTTCAACGACATATTCATCGACATAGGCGACGATCAGTCGATAGAGGATGACCTTAGCACATACTCGTCGCACCTGCGCAACATGAAGCAATTCCTGATGCGCGGCAACAAGCGCTCGCTCATCCTAATCGACGAATTCGGCAGCGGCACCGAACCCGAGATTGGCGGAGCCATCGCCCAGGCGGTTCTCAAGCAGCTCAACACCGACGGCGTGTGGGGTGTCATTACAACGCACTACCACAACCTCAAGCAGTTCGCCGAGGAAACGCCAGGACTTGTCAACGGCTCGATGCTTTACGACCGCCATCTGATGCAGCCGCTGTTCAGGCTCGCCATAGGTCATCCCGGCAGCTCATTCGCCATAGAGATAGCCCGCAAGACCGGTCTGCCCGAGGCTATCGTCAGGGACGCCCAGGAAATTGTGGGCAGCGACTATGTCAACATGGACAAATATCTCCTCGACATAGCCCGCGACCGCCGCTACTGGGAGAAAAAACGCGACGAGATACACCGCAAGGAAAAACAGCTCGACGAGACCCTCGCGCGCTACAGCGGCGACGTCGAGAATCTCAGCCGCCAGCGCCGTCAGATCATCAACGACGCCAAGGAAGAGGCGAAGCGCATCCTCGACAGCAGCAACGCGAGCATAGAGAAGACCATCCGCGAGATTCGCAGCTCGCAGGCAGACAAGGAAAAGACCAAGGCGGCACGCGAGAAACTGAAAGAGACACGCACGGCTCTCGACACCGCCGCCGAGAGCGACCATCCGCTGCTGAAGGCGCCAAAGCAGAAAAAGAAAGCGCCCAAGCCCGAAGCGAAGAAGGAGGAAAAGCCGCTTGAGGCTGGCGACAGCGTCGTGCTTGCCGACGGCGGTCAGACGGTAGGCACTATAGAGCATATTTCCGGCAAGGAGGCTACCGTCATCTTCGGCAGCATGCGCACCACAGTCAAGCTCAGCCGCCTGCGACGCACCATACGCAAGCCCGACGGCAAAGGCGGAGGCGTGTCGTACATAGCCTCGCAGACTTCCGACGCGAGCCGAGAGCGCCAGCTCGGATTCAGCAACGAGATTGACGTGCGCGGCATGCGCGCCGACGAGGCTGTGCAGGCTGTGATGTACTATATCGACGACGCCGTACAGTTCAACAGCAGCCGCGTGCGCATTCTCCACGGTACCGGTACGGGCGCCCTGCGGCAGTCGATACGCCGTTATCTCGACACCGTCAGCGCCGTCAGCAGCTACCACGACGAGGACGTGCGTCTCGGCGGACCCGGAATAACCGTTGTAGAGTTCATATAGGAGGCAGACATGCTCAACGAACTATTCATCACATTCGTAAAAATCGGGGCATTCACTTTCGGAGGCGGCTGGGCGATGATAAGCATCATCGAGCGCGAGGTCGTCGACAAGAAACACTGGCTCAACCGCGAGGAGTTTCTTGACCTTCTTGCGATAGCGCAGTCGATGCCCGGCATTCTCGCCGTCAACATCTCCGTGGTCGTCGGCGACAAACTGCGCGGACTCAAAGGAGCCATTACAGCAGCCGCTGGCACCATAATGCCGTGCTTCAGCATAATTCTGGCGATAGCCATATTCCTCACGCCCGAGACCATCACCGGCAGCCCGACGCTTACGGCAATATTCAAGGGCATACGCCCCGTTGTCGTAGCGCTCATAGTTGCGCCCGTGATAACGACGGCGAAAGCGGCAAAGATAGGCTGGAAACTCGCATGGATTCCCGCCGTGGTCGCCCTTCTGATATGGTCGAAGCTGCCGTATATTTCCAATCCTATAGTCTTCATCGTCGCCGGCGGACTCGTCGGCTGGTGGCTGAACTGCAAAAGAAAGGAACGTGCGCAATGATTTACCTCAAACTTATATGGAGCTATCTCAAGATAGGCTTTTTCGGTTTCGGCGGCGGCTACGCGATGCTCGCCCTGATTGAGAACGAGATTGTTACTCCCGGATGGATTACCGAGCAGATGTTCACCGACATCGTGGCAATCTCTCAGATGACGCCGGGTCCCATAGGCATCAATTCGGCGACATATATAGGCTATGTGGCTCCGGGAGTATCGTCACCCGCACTTGCGTCGCCAATCTACGGCATAATAGGTTCAATACTGTGTACTCTCGTGGTCGTACTTCCGTCGTTCATCCTTGTCCGCTATGCCGGACACTACATAACGCGCCACCACGACAGCCCCGCAATCAAAGGTATTTTCGCCGGACTTCGCCCGGTGGTGATAGGTCTTATAGCATCGGCGGCGCTCATACTGATGAACGGCGAGAACTTCGGCACCACCACTCCCGACATCATCAAAAGCACAATCCTTGCCGTTACGGCGCTCGCGATAGTGCTGACGACAAAGATACATCCCATAAAAATCATCATCGCCTCCGGCTTTATCGGCTGGCTCATTTTCTGATGCGGCAGGGTCTCATTCTATTTCCGAAATCCACTCTCGGCAGCGGCACCGACGCTTTCACATGGTGGTGCGAGGAGGCAGAAGCCCTCGGCATATCGCTCCGGCAGGCTTTCTTCGAGGACGTGACGCTCTGCTATGGTGCCTCACGTCGTTTTCTCATCGGGGGAGCTGACGGGGAAATGCCCGATTTCGTGATAATGCGCGGCTACGCGGAAGAAATATCGCAGTATTTCGAGCAAGCGGGCATACCTGTGTTCAACCGATGGTCGGCAATGAACGCGAGCCATAACAAGGTGATTACCCACGGCATCCTGTCGACAAACGGCATTCCGACGCCGGAGACTTTTTTCCGCGAGGAAGCACTGACGTATGGCGAAGCTGCGACCCTTGCCGGGGGCGGTACGTTCGTCGTAAAACAGCCGGACTCATCACGGGGCAACAACGTCTTTCTCGTACGCAATGTCAAAGAGTATGACGCAGCCGTCGGCAAATGCGGAGGGAAGATTCTGTTTCAGAAATACATAGCATCGAGCCACGGACGCGATTTACGGGTATGGACAGTCGGAGACCGCGCGGCGGCATGCGTTCTGCGACATTCCTCGACATCTTTCCTTTCCAACTATTCGCAGGGCGGCTCCGCTGAGGCGTATGACGCTCCGGATGCGGCGATGCGGCTCGCGGTATCGGCAGCACAAGCAGTCGGACTCGATTTTGCCGGCGTCGACCTGCTTTTCACCGAGGACGGACATTTCACAGTCTGCGAAGTTAACGGCAACGCCGGCTTCCGCACACTGTCTGCCACCGGTGGATGCAATATTATACAGATATTCATGGAATATTTAGCCTCAAAGGTTTATGGAGACAAGTGAAGAAAGATACAGCCGCGCTATCGCCGACCTGAACGAGAACTACACGGCTTTCCACAATGCCGGAGCCGCCGCTTATTGTCCGGGGCTCGAAAAAACGCTCACCCTGTCGGCTCGCCTCGGTAATCCGCATTGTGAGTACCGCACCATACACGTCGGTGGCACCAACGGCAAAGGCTCGACAGCGCACACTTTAGCCGCCGTGCTGCAAAGCGCAGGTCTGAAAACCGGTCTCTACACCTCCCCCCACATCCTCGACTTCCGCGAGCGTATCCGCGTGAACGGCAAGATGATAAGCAAGGATTTCGTGTCGGAATTCATGACGAAGCTCGGCACGATAAAAGGCGAATTCCAGCCGTCGTATTTCGAGGCTGTCACTCTCATGGCTTTCGACTATTTTGCAGCCGAAAAGGTTGACGTCGCCGTCATAGAAGTGGGACTGGGCGGACGTCTCGACAGCACCAACATCATAACTCCCGACCTGTCGGTAATCACTAACATATCACTTGACCATACGGCAATACTCGGCGACACCGCCGAGGCTATAGCCGCCGAGAAAGCAGGTATCATCAAGCCGCATGTTCCCGCGGTCATAGGAGCGGCATCGCCATCTGTATTCGAGGTTTTCCGCGAAAAAGCGGCAAGCTGCGATGCTCCGATTTTTCTCGCCTCGGAGTGCGGCATATATACCTCCGCGACAGAACGTGACGGCTTCATAGAGTACGAAGGCACTCCCTGGGGACTTGTCCGCGGCGAGCTGACCGGTGACTGCCAGAAAGAGAATGCCGCCACCATCATGACGGCTTTGCAGAAACTCTCCGAAACCGGCTATCCTGTCACAGCAGAAGCTGTCAGGCGAGGGTTTTCGGAAGTATGCGGGCTTACCGGTCTTATGGGAAGGTGGATGAGCGTGCCGGGACAGCCGTTCAGCCTTATCTGCGACACCGGACACAACATTGGAGGCTGGACGCACCTCGGCAAACAGCTGCGGCGTATCGCCGACGCAGGAACACTAAGAGTGCTTATCGGCTTCGTGAACGACAAGGACGCTGACGCCATTTTCGAGACCATGCCGCGCAATGCCGTCTACTACTTCACCGCCCCGGGCGTGGAGCGTGCGCGTGCGGCAGAGTCGACAGCGGCGATTGCAGCGTCGCACGGCTTATCCGGCAAGGTATTCACCAGCGTACGAGAGACCTACGAGGCTGTCAAATCCAAAGCAAGCGCATCCGACACCGTTTTCGTCGGCGGCTCCACCTTCATAGTCGCCGACCTTTTGAGCATGCTTTAAAACATAAATTTTAGGAATTTTCACAAATTATTATTACTTTTGCAGCGAATTTCTAAGGTATAATAATTTATGGCATCAACCGGCACAACAGGTGTGTCTTCTGTCGCCAAGACGGTAGTCTCCAACGCAGTCGACTTTCACCCCAAGCTTTTCAAGGCTCTACGCAGCTACACTCCGGAAAAACTCAAGTCCGACGTAATCTCGGGCATAGTAGTAGGCATCGTCGCCCTTCCTCTTGCCATTGCATTCGGCATAGCCTCGGGAGTCAGCCCTACAATCGGTCTCATCACGGCGATTATCGGCGGTTTCATGGTATCGTTCTTCGGAGGCAACTCCGTGCAGATAGGCGGTCCGACAGGAGCATTCATCATCATTGTGTACAACATCATCGCGCAGTTCGGACTTCACGGACTCGCTGTTGCCACCTTCATGGCTGGTCTGATACTTGTACTGCTCGGCATCTTCCGTCTCGGCACCATCATCAAGTTCATCCCCTACCCCATCGTCGTTGGCTTCACGGCAGGTATCGCACTGACGATTTTCTCCACGCAGGTCAACGACTTCCTCGGACTCGGACTGACCGACATCCCCGGTCAGTTCCTTCCCAAATGGGGCATGTACCTGAGCAACCTGGGCAACATCTCGCCGGTGACGCTGTGTACGGCGCTGGTGTCGCTCTTAATCATTATACTGACGCCGCGCATCTCGAAACGTCTGCCCGGAGCGCTTATCGCCATTATCGTGGTGACAGCGGCATCGTATCTTATGTCGCATGCCTTCGACTGGTACAACATCGAGACCATCGGCGACCGCTTCGGCACCATGGCAACCGACATCCCGACACCCCACGGCTTCACGCTCAACATGGCGACAATCAACATGCTGCTCCCGTCGGCGTTCACCATAGCCGTACTGGGCGCCATCGAGTCGCTGCTCTCAGCCACCGTGGCCGACGGCATCACCGGTTCCCACACCAACAGCAACACCGAGCTTATCGGTCAGGGTCTCGCAAACATTGCAGTGCCGTTCTTCGGCGGAATTCCCGTGACCGGAGCTATCGCGCGCACGATGACCAACATTACCAACGGCGGACGCACACCCGTAGCAGGCATCGTACACGCGCTGATGCTTCTGGTAATCTTCCTTTTCGCCATGCCTCTTATCAACTACGTGCCGCTCGCCACTCTGGCGGCTGTGCTTATGGTTGTAGCCTACAACATGAGCGGCTGGCGCACGGTGGTAGGCATCTTCCACTCGCCCAAGAGCGACATCTCGGTGCTTGTGGTGACATTCCTCCTTACGGTGATCTTCGACCTCACCATCGCCATAGAGATAGGTCTTCTGCTTGCGGTCGTGCTCTTCATGCGCCGCGTCACAGAGAACACGGAAATCAAGGTATATTCCGAAAAGCTCGACGTTGCCGAAGGCACCGACCTCGACACACACGAGGTGCTCAACGTTGCCAAGGGCGTCAGCGTCTATGAAATCGACGGTCCGTTCTTCTTCGGTGTAGCCACGCGTTTCGACGAGCTCATGCGCTCCACGATGCAGCAGAAGCCCGTTGTCCGCATCATACGCATGCGCAAGGTGTCGTTCATCGACGCTACCGGCATCCACAACCTCGAGATTCTCATCAAGGGCTGCCACGAAGAAGGAATCCATGTGGTACTTTCGGGCGTAAAGGACAATGTTCGCGAATCGCTCGAACATGCCGGCATAGGCAGGCACATGAACGAGATGCACATCTGCTCCAATATCACGCAGGCTGTCGAGATGGCGAACAACATCGTCGCCGAAAAAGACAACGACCGCACATTCGCCCGCTGATCAGGCATCAGCGAGACACCATACTTCTGACGGCGGTGAAGACTTTCATCGCCGTCAGCACTGTTATAGAGGCTACCACGAACCAGCAGAGGACAAGGGGAACATAGCTCCACGAATCTGCGGGAACGACGGTGCTCCATAAGCCGCCGACAGTGTCGAGAAGCCAAGGCATGAGCAGGGTGCATACGACTCCTGAGACAAAACCTGCAGCCAGTGCCGCGGCGACAGCTATCCGGCTTGAGCGGCGCTGCTTTTCCGCTATGCTGCGCAAGGTCTCGACAGCATCGAGACGCCGGTCGAGGCTATGCATGAACTCTTCGTCGGACGGCAGTTCGGGACGAAAATTCTCGAATAGCCCGCGTATGTCTTTATCGTTATCGTTCTGTTCCATAGACTTATTGATTATTGTTCATCAGAAACCTCAGTCTGACGCGTCCGCGCGAAAGAATCTGCCGGACGTTCTGCTCGTTGACACCTATAATATCCGACACCTCGGAAGTCGAGTATCCTTCGAGATAATAGAGGGCAATCGCCGTGCGCTCACGCTCTGATATCCGGGCGAGAGCCGCATAGAGAGCCTGATAGCGGAAAGCGCTGTCCGACTCGTCGGGCGACATGGCTTGCGATGCCTCGTCTATCTCGGAAGTCGGCCGCCGGCTGCGGCGCTGCGAGAGAAGCTCGCGACAGGCTATGCGGCGGATCCATGTTTCAAACGACGCATCATGCCGGAAACTGTCGGCGGCAAGATATGCCTTCATGTAACTTTCCTGCGCGATATCGTCGGCAAGAGCGAGGTCGCCGCAGCAAAGAGCCGCGAGAAAGCGGCGCACGCCTTCCCGGGTTCTTTTCACTTCTTCGGCGAATTCGCTTCGTGTCATGCCTCTTTTTCAGACTTTACCAGCTCGTTGAACTCACGCTCCTCGGCGGCAATGTTATGCCTTGAATAGAAGAAAGTGATGAGAAATGCGATGCCTATGGCAAGGACAACGGCACCGACGGTAACTTCGTCTTTCGCCTGATAGACGCCATAACTCAAAATGCTTGCGACAACGATGGCGATACCGGCAAGCGAGAAGCCGCTGCCAAGGAAAAGATAACGGTTGAGGCGCTGACGCGGCGTGCGATACTTTTTATAATCGGTATTCAGCTCGCGCGCAAGAGTGTTTACGTCAACATTGTCAGTGTGCCTGATTGCTTCCATAATTGCCGCCATTGTTTCTTTGCGTTTGCTGACAGTCGCCCAATGATATATTGCTACAATCGAGACGGGCAACACCACACATACAAAAATAGGAACGAGAATGTCTACCAACATAATTTTTGGGTTTTAGGTTTTTAATCGAATTACATAGCATAGATGCAACTCGAGGACAAAATGTGACAGCGGAGGTCAAAAATCTTACGAAGATAGCAATTTTTCACATTCGTTATACTTTCAGGCTTCGCAAAGGTTAAAATTAACGTCATAAATGAGAATATTTCTTGCAAAACATTTTGCATTTGAGAAAAAAGCAGTAACTTTGTGGCGTTTTTGAAGCAAACAATTGTTTTATTACTTAATCAAAACGAAAAGATGAAAAAGTTAGTTTTAATGCTTGCTGTAGTATTCAGCATGTCGTTCTTCGCTTGTGGCAACAAAGAAGCAGCTGCTGAAACAGAAGCTGCCGCTGAAGACACTGTAGCTGTAGTAGCTGAAGAAGTAGCAGTAGCTGTTGACACCGTAGCAGGTGACACCGCTGTCGTTGCTGAAGTTGCTGAAGCAGCTGCTCCCGCCGTTGCAGAATAATCTACAACCAACTGGATGAAATAGTCGGCTCCCCACCGGGAAGCCGATTTTTTTGTATATACACCTCCGGTCAAAATCGCTGCGCAGTGATAAATACATTGTCAACATATCATATAATAGACATTCTTACAACTTTTGCATCATCTAATTATTGATCGCGAAAACAAGCGATGAAACCATGGCAAACCGAAGCTCAGAAACTCGGACTTCCGCAGCGCGACATCGACATGTTCGCCCCTCAATTCAACAAATGGATATAACACCTTATGAAAATATTTCCTGACAAAGACAAGGCTTTTCCGAATCCGGCTATCCCGAGCCTGTGCTATATTAAGAATGTGGTAAAAAAATCCGAGAATCATTGTCGGCTGCTATACTTACTATGACGATGCCGACGGTGCGGACAAGTTCGAAGAGCACGTCACACATTTCTATGAGTTCATCGGCGACAGACTGATAATCGGCAACTTCTGTGCCATAGCGAAAGGCATAACTTTCATAATGAACGGCGCGAACCACCGCATGGACTGCGTCACTACTTATCCCTTCTATATAATGGGAGGAGACTGGGGAGGAGCCATAGCGCCGGTGAAGGACGAGCTGCCGCTCAAGGGGGATACCGTTGTCGGCAACGACGTATGGATCGGACAGAATGTAACAGTTATGCCCGGCATACATATTGGCGACGGCGCCATAATTGGCACAAACTCTACAGTAGCTTCGGATATTCCCCCGTACTCAATAGCTGTCGGCAATCCCGCGAGAGTAATTCGCAAACGGTTTGACGATGAGATGATTCGCCTTCTCGAACGCTTGCAGTGGTGGAACCGTCCCATCGAGGAAATCGACAGGCTCATCCCGATTCTTTCGAATCCAGACATAGACGAAGTCAAAAGAGCCATCAGAAAATACTTGGAGCAGACAGATTAATTTGCTGATGTAAAAAAAAAAGCGTACCTTTGCGGCGCATTAGAAAACAAACCAAATACAAACAACACTCTAAATGGCAACAAAAATCAGACTGCAACGTCATGGTCGCAAGAACTATGCGTTCTATCCCATTGTCATCGCCGATAGCAGGGCACCACGAGATGGTAGATTTATTGAAAGGATAGGTTCCTATAATCCGAACACTAATCCTGCTACAATCACTCTTAATTTCGAGCGTGCTTTGTATTGGGTGGCAACCGGTGCCGAGCCTACCGACACCGTCCGTTCTATTCTTTCGCGCGAAGGCGTGCTTTTGATGAACCACCTCCTCGGCGGTGTCAAGAAAGGCGCATTCGACCAGGCAGAGGCAGAACGCCGCTTCAACGCCTGGAAGGCAAAGAAAGATGCAAAAGTGGCAGCTGTGAAGACCACCGAGGAAAACCAGCGCCAGGCAACAGCAAAGCAGCGTCTTGAAGCCGAAGTGGCAAAGAACAAGGCAAAAGCTGAAGCCGTAGCCCAGAAGAAAGCCGAAGCCGCCGCTGCCGCAGCAGCCGCACAGGCAGAAGCTGAAGCTCCCGCCGAAGAAGCCCAGGCAGAAGCTGCTGAATAAGCAGCGCGCCTAACCGGCCCGACGATATCCGGAAAAGGGTGTGTCTGCGTTTATCCGCCGTCACACCCTTTTTGTTTAAGACTACTGTAAACCATCTGTTTACCCCCATTTCATTCCGTATGAAAAAATTCAAAGAATATAGCGGACTCAACCTTTCCGAGCTCAACAAGGAAGTGCTCGAAAAATGGAACGCCGACAATCTATTCCGCCGCAGCGTGGCACTCAGAGAAGGTGCCCCGTCTTTCGTCTTCTATGAGGGACCGCCATCGGCCAACGGCATGCCGGGCATCCACCACGTGATGGCGCGCACCATAAAGGACCTTTTCTGCCGCTACAAGACCATGCAGGGCTTCCAGGTACAGCGCAAAGCCGGCTGGGACACACACGGGCTGCCCGTAGAGCTCGGCGTAGAGAAGTCGCTCGGAATCACCAAGGAAGACATCGGCAAGAAAATCAGTGTCGACGAGTACAACGCAGCCTGCCGCCGCGAGGTGATGAAATATACGAAGGAATGGGAGACCCTCACCAACAAGATGGGCTACTGGGTCGACACCACCGACCCATATATCACCTACGACAACCGCTACATCGAGACAGTGTGGTGGCTGCTCGCCCAGCTCTACAACAAAGGGCTGCTCTACAAGGGCTACACCATCCAGCCCTACTCGCCCGCGGCAGGAACGGGTCTGAGCTCGCACGAGCTCAACCAGCCCGGATGCTACCGCGACGTCAAGGACACCACATGCATAGCGCAGTTCACCGTCACAGACCCGACGCCCGACATGGCGGGCTGGGGAACACCCGTGATGCTCGCATGGACGACCACCCCGTGGACACTGCCCTCGAACACCGCCCTCGCCGTCGGTCCGAACATCCGCTACTGCATCATCCGCACATACAACCCATATTCGGGCAAACCCATAACCGCCGTTGCCGCCGAAGCGCTCGTCGGCTCGCTCTTCAACCCCAAAGCGAAAGAGATAGCCCTTGAGGAATACCGTCAGGGCGACAAGCTCGTGCCATACGAGATTGTCAAGACCGTCACCGGCAACGACCTCGTCGGACTGCACTACGAGCAGCTCCTGCCGTGGGTCAACCCTGGCGAAGGCGCTTTCCGCGTCATCCCCGGCGACTACGTGACCACCGAGGACGGCACGGGCATCGTGCACATCGCCGGCACTTTCGGCGCCGACGACTTGCGCGTGAGCAAGCAGGCAGGCGTGCCGCCCCTCCACCTCATCGACCGCGACGGCAAGCTCCGCCCAATGGTCGACCTCACCGGTCGTTTCTACCGCCTTGAGGACCTCGACCCCGAGTTCGTGAAGACTATGGTCAACACCGACCTCTACAGCAAATGGCAGGGACGCTACGTCAAGAACGCCTACGACCCCGACGCCACCGACGAGACCGAGACGCTCGACGTTTCCATCGCCATGGACCTCAAGGCTGCCGGCAAGGCATTCCGCATAGAGAAGCACGTCCACAACTATCCCCACTGCTGGCGCACCGACAAACCGGTGCTCTACTACCCGCTCGACAGCTGGTTCATCCGCTCGACAGCCGTGCGCGAGCGCATGATGGAGCTCAACGACACCATCAAGTGGAAACCCGCGTCGACAGGCAGCGGACGTTTCGGCAAATGGCTCGAGAACCTTCAGGACTGGAACCTCTCGCGCAGCCGCTTCTGGGGCACACCGCTTCCCATCTGGCGCACCGAGAACGGCGCCGAGGAAATCTGCATCGACAGCGTCGCCACCTTATATAATGAAATCGAAAAAGCTGTAGCCGCAGGCGTCATGAAGTCGAATCCGCTCAAGGACAAAGGCTTCGTTCCCGGCGACTACTCCAGGGATAACTACGAGAAGATCGACCTGCACCGCCCCTACGTCGACGACATCGTGCTCGTCAGCGCCAGCGGCAAGCCCATGTACCGCGAGACCGACCTTATCGACGTATGGTTCGACAGCGGCTCGATGCCCTACGCGCAGATACACTATCCCTTCGAGAACAAGGAAGGACTCGACAACGGTCGTCTTTTCCCCGCCGACTTCATCGCCGAGGGCGTCGACCAGACACGCGGATGGTTCTTCACCCTCCATGCCATAGGCACCATGGCGTTCGACGCTCCCGCCTTCAAGGCAGTCATCTCCAACGGTCTTGTCCTCGACAAGAACGGCGAGAAGATGTCGAAGCGCAAAGGCAACGCCGTCGACCCATTCTCGACCATCGAGAAATACGGTTCCGACCCCCTGCGCTGGTACATGATCTCGTGCTCGTCGCCGTGGGACAACCTCAAATACGACAACGAAGGCGTCGAGGAAGTGGCGCGCAAGTTCTTCTCGACCCTCTCGAACACCTATAACTTCTTCGCCATGTACGCCAACGTCGACGGCTTCACCGGCGAGGAACGCCAGATACCCGTCGGCAAGCGTCCGGAAATCGACCGCTGGATACTGTCGCTGCTCAATACGCTTGTAAAGACCGTGACAGAGGAGTTCGACGACTACGAGCCCACCCGCGCCGTACGCGCCATCAGCACCTTCGTGCTCGACAACCTATCCAACTGGTATGTGCGCCTCAACCGCAAGCGCTTCTGGAGCCGCGGTCTCGACGAGGACAAGCTCGCCGCCTATCAGACCCTCTACACCTGCCTGCTGACGGTGTCGAAGCTCATGGCGCCCGTAAGCCCATTCTTCAGCGACCGCCTCTACTGCGACCTGACACGGTGCAGCAGCGGCAACTCGGTGCATCTCGCCGATTTCCCCAAGTGCGACAGCTCGCTCGTCGACAAGGAGCTCGAGCAGCGCATGGACGTCGCCCAGCGCCTCACCTCGCTCGTGCTCTCGCTGCGCAAGAAGGCAAACATCAAGGTGCGCCAGCCGCTCGCAAAGATACTCGTACCCTCGTCGTCCGACGAGATGACCGCCATACTCAATGCCGTGACGCCTATCGTCTCAGCCGAGGTGAACGTCAAGGCGCTCGAGATAGTGTCGTCCGACAACGAGGTGTTCGTCAAGCGTGTCGTGCCCGACTTCAAGAAGCTCGGACCGAAATTCGGCAAGAAGATGAAGGCTGCGGCAGAAATCATCAAGGCTCTCGACCGCAAGCAGATAGCCGAGCTCGAGTCGAAAGGTTCGATAAGCATCGATGTCGACGGCGAGACGGCTCTTGTAGAGCTCGGCGACGTCAAGATCATCAGCGAGGACATGGAAGGCTGGCTCGTGGCTAACGACGGCGACCTGACAGTCGCACTCGACATAGAGATATCGCCCGAGCTCTTCCGCGAGGGTCTTGCCCGCGAGATCATAAACCGCGTGCAGAACATCCGCAAGAAACGCGACTACGACATCACCGACCACATCGTGCTGCAGTTCCTTCCCTGTCCCGAAATCGGACCGGTAGTCGAAGAATACGGCAGCTACATCGCAGGTCAGGTGCTCGCCGACGCAATAGTCGTAGACGACAAGGACGGCGACGTAGAGATTCTTGACATCGACGACCTCAAGCTCGGAGTGGTCATAACACCCGCATAACCCAATAACCGGCAGCCGGGCTGTATGGTCCGGCTGCCCCAAACCCCTCTCTACTATGAGCGAACAAGCAAGATATTCCGACGAAGAACTCGAGGAGTTCCGCCAGATCATACTCTCCAAGATAGAAAGCGCGCAGGCAGTGTTCGATGACCTGTGCGCCTCGCTGCGGAACAACGAGGGCAACGACACCGCCGACACATCCCCGACATTCAAGGCTCTCGAGGAAGGCGCCAATGTACTCGAGCGCGAGGCGACAGCACGACTTGCCGAGCGCCAGCGCAAGTTCATCGAGCATCTGAAGGCGGCGCTCGTGCGCATCGACAACAAGACCTACGGTATATGCCGCGCCACCGGCAAGCTCATACCCAAGGAACGCCTGCGCGCCGTGCCACACGCCACGCTCTGCGTAGAAGAAAAAAACAACCCCAACCATTGAGCGACGCAAGTATGCCCGTGACACGCAGCCGCCGGATGACTATTGTCGCCTGGGCGGTCATCGCAACGATTATCATAGCCGACCAGGCTCTGAAGATGTGGATAAAGACCCACTTCTACCTCAACGAGGACTATGAGATATTCTCATGGTTCCACATCCATTTCATCCAGAACAACGGCATGGCGTTCGGGCTGGAGCTTTTCAGCAAGTACGCCCTGACGTTCTTCCGCATGGCGCTGTTCGGCTTCCTTGTGTGGTATATATGCCGCCTGTGCCGCAACGCCCGTGTTCCGTACGGCTACCTCGTCAGCGTGGCGCTCATAGCCGCCGGCGCTTTCGGCAACATCGTCGACTGCGTCGTCTACGGCGAGATATTCACCAACCCCTACGCTCCCGCCGTGGCGCAGTTCGTCCCGTGGGGCGAAGGCTACGGCAGCCTTTTCCAGGGGCTCGTGGTCGACATGTTCTATTTCCCGCTGTTCTCCGTCCATCTGCCCGACTGGCTGCCTTTCGTGGGCGGACGCATGTTCTCGTTCTTCGACCCCGTGTTCAACATTGCCGACGCGGCGATAAGCGTGGGCATGCTGAGCCTGCTGATTTTCTACTTCAACCGCCTCGAAACCACCCTGGACGGCAATGACAAATGTCAGAAAGACACTGAGGACGGCAGCCGCCGTTAGTTGCGCGCTGATGCTCGCCGGAGCCTGCTCGAAGGTGCCCTCCGACATCATACAGCCCCACGACATGGCGGAGCTGATGGCTGACGTGCACATCGGCGAGTCCGTCGTCGAGATGAACCGCGGCGACTACCGCAACGACTCGCTCAAGCAGCTCATGAAGCAGTCGGTCTATGCCCGCCACGGCTACACCACAGCGCAGGTCGACTCGTCCTTCCTCTGGTACGGACGCAACATCAAGTACTACATGGACGTCTACGACGAGACCATCGAGATACTCGAGCGCCGGCTCATCGAGTCCGGCAACCGCATCGCCGCCGCAAACGCCCTGTCTATTGCCGGCGACTCCGTAGACGTATGGCCCGGCGCACGCTACGTCATCGTCAACGACCGAATGCCCTCCAAGATAGTTACGTTCAGCTTCGAGCAGGATCCCAACTGGGAGCACGGTGACAACTACACGTGGCGCGCCAAGTTCTTCAACTCGCCCGAAGAGATACAGTGGCTCATCGGCACCGAATATGCCGACGGCTCCGTCGAATATCTCCACGAATCGCCAGGCGGTGACGGATGGCACGAAATAAAGCTGCAGACCGACTCCACCCTCGAGCCGGTGCGCATATTCGGCTACCTCAACGTGCATCCGCGTACGGGCGACCTGAGGCTCGACAGCATAGAGATGGTGCGCAAGCGCGTCAACAGCAACGACTATCGCCGACCCTACACCGTGTTCCGCCGCGGCTTCTATCCCGCGACAGAATCGAAGCCCGACAGCGCGTCGGTAGCCGCCGACAGCATAAAATGATGGAGCGCTACCTCGCACACCGCATCGTCTACCGCGGCAAGACATACCCCCTGTCCGTCCTTACGCTCACAACGCTTCCCGACGGCAGCGTCACCGTCGGCATAGAGCCTTTCGGCGGCGAGACGGCGTCCACCTCCTTCCACAGCGGCACCATCACCGTCACCGACACCCGTCCTCCCCGACTTATTTTCTCCTGATATTTTCACAGGCGGCAGGATTTTCGTACCTTTGTCATGCCGCCCCGCACGGAGCGGCATCTTGCACGGATATGAAAAAAATGCCTGTCATAATATTGGCAATCGTCGTCACCCTGCTTTCCGCATGCTCGGAAAAGTCGCATGACACACGTCTGACGCGCGTCGCCGAACTTACCGACAGCGTGCCGGAAGATGCGCTCGCGCTTCTCGACAGCATCGACGCCTCAGCCCTCTCCGATGCCGACCGCCACTATTTCGACTTTCTGACCGTCAAGGCGTCCGACAAGGCATACATCGACCACACCTCCGACAGCCTCATACTCGACGTCATCGACTACTACCGGGGCAAAGACCTCTATCCTGAGGCTCTTTACTACGGCGGACGTGTCTACTCCGACCTCGGCGACTACCCCACTTCCCTCGAATACTTCCACCGCTCCCTCGACCTCCTGCCGTCGGATACCGAAAATTTGGAATTAAGAAACCGCGTCCTTAGCCAGACGGGACGTCTTCTCGATTCACTAAGCCTGTACGACGAGGCAATAAAATATATCAATTCCTCGTTGGAAATCGGCCGTCTGCTTCAGGACACAACCCGCATCATTTCCGACCTGCAGCTTCTCGGGAGCATTTATATGAGAGCGGGACAATATGAACAAGCCGACAGTGTGCTGTTAGAAAGTATACAGCTTAACACAGGACAGGAAATACCCATGTATGTGGTAAAATCGCAGATGTACAGAGCCGCAAACAAGTATTATTCGAATGAAATTGATTCTGCATTGATTCTTATACGAAATATTCCGGAGCACGCCAATCCGTTAATCCTGAACAGTGTTTTGGGCTACGCTTCGACTATCTATCTTGCTGCGGGAATTCTTGATACAGCTTTCATGTACTCGCGCGAGCTCGTTTCCCAACCAAGCCCGATGCACAAGGAAATCGGCTACCAGAATTTGCTTTCGCCCGAACTGAGGAGTTTCATCCGTCCCGATTCTCTTGATGAATATATATCACGCTATCAGGATATTTTAGCAAATTATTACGACGAAAACGAGAATCTTGCGGCTATCAGCGAACAGAACCTTTACAACTACAGGCTTCACGAACTCGGCAAAGAGAAAGCAGAAAAAGTCAACGAGACTTTAAAACTCTGGATTATCGCCGCATCCTTTGTCATTATAGCGATGATTGTCGTGATTCTGCTCCTTAAAATCAAAAACAAGAACAACATCATAGAACTACACCGTTCCATCGAAAATATAAACAGGCTCAAACAAGAGCTTTCCCGATACAACGAAGGTCAGAGCGGGCATTCCGCAACAAATATCGGCGCGGACAATCCGCCGTCGCCTGTTTCGCGTAAGCAAACCGAGTCGGAGCTAAGAGAACAGCTCAAGCAGGAACTCCTTTCGCTTTATGAAAGCGGAGTCGAAACTCAGGAAGTACCCGAACAGATTACAAATTCCGAAATCTATCAGACTCTAAAAGCATTCATCAGGGAAGAACGACCCATACAGGAGGAAAACATTTGGGAAGAATTAGAACGAACAGTAGCAGAGTGCTCTCCGCGATTCAAGACCAACCTGAACCTCCTCACATCTGGCAAGCTCACCTCTCTCGACCTGCATACGGCGCTGCTCATAAAGTGCGGATTCAAGCCATCTGAAATGACCGTACTGTTTGGAAGAAGCAACGGAGCAATCATTTCAAGGAGAGAAACACTCGGACTTAAGGCTCTCGACAAGAAAACCGGAGTAAAAGTCATCGACGGAATAATCCGCTTATTATAAGCATAATAAAATTGAACGGCGGACGACACATCAATGACGGAGAACTCGAAGCTATCTATACACTCTACGATGCTTTGCAGCTTGCCGATAACTCCTATTACGACAACTGGGTAGCAAATGTAGGAAACAGTCTGGTTGACAAGTATATCGTAAGACGTGCAGGTATCGAGTTCGTGTTAGACTCGCTTACAAACACCTTTCGAGTCGCTTCGTTAGAACTCTCACAACTGCCCGACAGAAATGACTTGGTGCTACCTGACGTATTCGACAAATTCGAATTCTTGGAGTCTTTTACTTTACATGTCCCGAGCACGGCAAGCATAAGCCTCCCCGTTGCGCTGTTTGACTGTCCATTAAAGCAACTTACTATAGTTAGCGATTCGATAACCGCTATCAAAGGTTCTATTCCGCCGAATTATGGAAATCTCGCACCGACGATAGAGTACCTGAAATTCGAAGGCACTACACTCGGCAACGATTTGCTCAAACCCTTACCAAACTTTACTAAACTGAAAGAATGCCATTTGCGAAAGAACAACCTTACAGGAAAGACACCTTTCTTTTCGAATTATCGCGAATGCTATTACTACTTCGACGGTAACGAGTTTACAGAATTTGACTGGAAATATATGGAGACATATCAGGATTTCGAAACAACTGTCTATAATAAGCCCATTATGTTCCCGAGGCTTGTCAACAACAACATTTCAGGTCCGCTGCCGTCATATATCAACGATGATTTTTTTGCGACTTTTTACGAAAAAAAAGATGTTTACCGTCCCGGTTATTTCTTTTATGACGTATTCCGCTATAATCCCATCTATAAAGAATATAAAGAAGCTGAAACCAAGGGGTACGCTCCCTTTAACATAACTATCGAATGGGGCAACGAATGCCTCGAAGAAACTGAAAACGGTTGAGTAAGAATAGAGCCCGGCTGACCTTCCGTCAGCCCATAAAGGATGAGGCTGTGTCATAATTCTGGATTTATGGCGCAGCCTCTTATTTTTAAGGTTGTGATTACGGACTCTATCCTCACGTGGGGTATGTCATCTTCAGTGTCGTAGCGGTTTTTCTCGCCATACGACGGGTCCTTCCACGTTAAAGGTGAATTGGGTTATTATGTAACGGGAAAAAGCATCATCCTATCGAACCGTCCAAAGACTCCGCCGACAGCGGAGTCTTTTTCTGTTTCCAAGCCCTATGTTTGCGCGAAGAATAGGTATGTCTTCCCCAAT
>JAGBDG010000178.1 GCA_017937625.1 Muribaculaceae bacterium
CCCATGTCGGTGAACGCCTTGATGATGATGGTTGTCGATGACATCGACAGCATGCCGCCAAGGAAAAGACAGTTGATATGGTTGAAATGCAGCAGATGCCCCACGGCGAAGCCCATGCCCATCATGCCGATGACGATTGTGAGCGCCGTGACCACCGCTGATCCGCCCGAGTTGAGCAGTTTGCGGAAGCTGAACTCCAGACCGAGAGAGAACAGCAGGACGACAATGCCTATCTGCGCCCAGAAGTCGATGTTTTCTTCGGTCGTCACCGAAGGCAGGTATGTAAAGTTGGGACTTGCCAGGAAACCGGCGACAATATAGCCGAGTACCACCGGCTGCTTTATCCACTTGAAAAGCACCGTAACGACGGCACCCAACAGAAGGATGAAAGCAAGGTCGCTGATAAGTCCCTCTACGTTCATAGGTCAGATGCTTAACTGGTTCGCCAGGGAGATTGCTTTCGTCGGATGCAGTTTCTCGAATTCCGCGAACAGCTCGATATAGTCCGTATTGTCACGCATGAGAACAACCAGGTTGAGCCTCGTCTCACAGTTCTCGTAGTCATAGTCCACAAAGAAGTTGCTCAGAACAATGCGGTGCGCCGCGAGCACACGGCGGTAGCCGTCGATATCGTGAAGTATCACCGATGTCCTTATCCTTATGATGCGCGACTCCGAGCCGCGGCTCACGCGCTTCTCTATCCTCTCGAGCTGAACGAGGATAAAAAGGATGAGGGCGCAGGCGACCACCGAAAGCCAGTACATGCCCAGCCCCACTGCCATGCCTATGATTGCCACCATCCATATTCCCGCCGCCGTAGTCAGACCGCGGACGGAGCCCTTCATCTGTATTATAGCCCCGGCGCCGAGGAAGCCTATGCCCGTTATCACCTGCGCAGCTATGCGCCCAGGATCGCCGTTTTTCAGCCCCATGTAGACCTGCGGCACGTAGATTGACAGCAGCATCGCCAGAGTCGCACCCATGGCGATGAGCGAGAACGTCCGCACGCCTGCCTGCTGGCCCTTGAGCTTGCGCTCGTAGCCGACAACAGCGCCCAGCAGCATGCTCAGCACCAGTTTATATATCGACCCGACGGTATTGACCTCTATCGAGTTAACCGAATCGTATATTTCCCCGAACAGAGTCATCAGCGCAGGTTGAAATGACTCGAGACAAGGCGGAAATTATCGGCGAAAAGCTCAACGGTGTAATCTCCTGCAATCAGCGGGGCATTGACGTCCCAATAGATTGTTACGCCGGGCATTTCCTCGCCTTCGTACTCAATTGTCTTCTTAGCAGTGTACTCCACTGCACCACCCTCGAAGGGGAATGTGGCGCCTCCGCCAAGAAGCTGACCCGACGGCGATATCAGACGCATGTAGATGGTCTTTTCCCCTACGGGAGTCGAGTTGTTCTGCGGTATGGTGAACGACACCTTCATCTGCACTGTCTTGGTTACTTTCTTCTCTTTCTTTCCTTTTTTGTTGAGCGGCTGCAGGGTGAGTCCCGACACGTTCAGTCGCTCGGCGAGGGTCATGCGCTCGCTGAGAACCTTGTTTTTGTTCTCTGTCTCGCTGACACGGGTGCTTAGCGTACGGTTACGTTCCTTGATTTCCTCGTTCTCCGTGCGGAGCTGCTGGTTCTCCTTGTTGAGACGGTCGATTTCCTCCACATAGTGGCGGAGAAGCGCCCGCAACGTGTCAATCTCACTGCGGAGTTTCGCAATCTCGGCGGCACTCTTGTGCTTCTGCTGGCTCAGCTCTTGCTGGAGTTTCTCCACCTGCAGGCGCGCCGCCTCATACTTGTCGTTGAGCTCGCGTTTGATTGAGTCATCCTTTATGTATTTGCGTGAGTTCTCGAACTGGGCGAACTCGTCGTTGAGATCCTGGTACTCGCGTTCGAGATTCTCCTGCGCCTGCTTTATCTCAAGCTGTTCTTTCTCAACCTCGAGTGCTGCTGCCTTTCTTGTCGCCTTGACGGTGGTAAACACAAGCCAGCCGATCAGCAACGCCGCGATAACGGTGCCTGCTATATACCAGATTCTCTTATCCTTTTCCTCGTGCTTACCGCGGCGAGGTGTATTTGATGTTTCAGTACTCATTGCTCCGTACGATATACGTTTGTTTTGAATGCAAAATTAATCAAAATTACCAAAACAGACAATACTACCCCGCAGGAGTGTGATATGAAAAAGCGGGACGGCATGTCATAGACCGCCGCCCCGCGTATCTTTATATGCTCATCTAATCAGAGCGCCAACTTAAGCACAGACACACCTGTGCCCGAAGTAGCCCTGACAACATATGTACCGCTCAGCGAAATACCGACAAACGTCTTGCCCTGCCCGACTGTCGTAGAGAAGACTTTTCTGCCGGAGAAATCATAGACATCGAGCTGCGCCTGCGATTCGGCGTTCACTTCGATACCTCCAACAACAGCTCTTACCACTACGTCAACGTCTGCCGACGCGCTGACGTCGGAAATGCCGGTTGTCGGTGTCATTTCCCATACGAGTGCAGGGAGCCCGTCGGTGCCGAGGGTCCATGCGCTGCCAAGAGCATCGACTGTCGCCTGGCTCTTGAGTTCTTCCTCGGTAAGTGCGGCGACGCCTTCCTGAGCCTTCAGGGGCGCGCATCCTGTGAGCGCCTCTACATAATAGCAATTTTCGACAGTCGACCGCTCAAGCTCGGATACAACCGGGCTGATGCCGGGCATCCTTGAGCTTCCCGCCATACCCGTCATCGGAGCGACGGAATAGCAGGCGGTGACAGCACTGTTCAAGTTAGCCCAGCCGACGATGCCGCCTACCATGTAAGCGCCCTCGGCCGAAATAGCGCCGACAGAACGACAGTTGCGGATGACGGCGCCTTCTGTGACACCAGCAATGCCGCCCGACGACGAATGTGCCTCGAGCGTGCCGCGGTTGACGCAGCCTTCGATAGTGCCGGAGCAGTAGCCGGCGATGCCTCCGGTCTCGTACGAAGCGCCTATGACCTTGGCATGGTTGGCGCAGTCGAGAACTTTACCGCCGTAGTTGAGCCCGACGATGCCCCCGACGTCTATGGAGTTGGAACCGTCGACCGTCGACCCGACGCCGAAGATAACGTTCTTTATGGTGGTCTTCTCCTCAGCCATTGCGAAAAGACCGACGCCGCCGATTTCGTCGGGGTCGTCGTTCTCAAGCACGACAAGAGCATTGGATATGGTTTTGAAACCGCCGTCGAATGTGCCGAGGAAAGGCTTTGACTCGTCGTAGGACTGATTGTCGAGAATATAACGGTTATGAAAACCGATAGGGAAGAATTTCAGGCCTTTGTCGGCGCCCATGTCGAGGTCGGCGACAAGCTTGACGAATTTACCCTCGTATGTCTCGCCCTCTGTGACGGAGCGGCGGAACCACGCAAGCTGGCTCTCATTTTCAATGAGGTAAGGGTCTGTCTCGGTACCCGTGCCTTTGGTCCATTCGCTTTCCGTGCCATCCCATGCTGCAAAGACGGGGAATAAGGCGGAGGCGAAGACAAAGGCTGCAAACAGTTTTTTCATCTGCCCGGATTACTGGGGTTTGACGATGGATTTGAGGACATTCACTGCCACAGGCTCGCCGTTTTTCTCGGTGGCGACTTCGGAACGGACGGTGCCGACGCCCTCGGCATACCAGTCGGTGACGTACGACTTGTCGACATTGCCTCCGGCGCTGGTGCGCTGCAGGTAGCAGACCTTGAGGCAGTCGAAGGTACCTGCAGGAACGGTGACTTTCTCGCGTCCGGCAATCTTAGCCTCCCAAAGATTGATTTTGATAATCTGCGAACCCTGAGGCATTTTCAGAGTAAGGGTAAGCGTCTGATTCTTGAATTTAGTGCCGTCGGGCATGTTGGGACTGAGGTTAAGGACAAGCTCGCCCTTGACCTTGATGTTGCCTTCGATTTCGGCAATCTGCCCGTCGGAGAGAACGGCGCCGGCAGCCTCTGCCTGTCCCTTGATCATCTCGACGATAGACTGCTTGGAGTCTTCCTCTCCGGCGACTATAAGTGTAGTGGTAGAGTCGGCAGGATTGTATGTGCTGACGGAATACTCGGTGGTCTTGCCCATTACGGTGCCGGGAATGGGCGAAACGGTCTGCTCGCGGACGGTGACGACGCCGTCGGCGGCGGTGCTGACCTCACATACGGTGCTGACTATCTCGGATGTCTCCGTGTTGCCCTCGACAGTGAGTGTACGCTCGTAGTTGAGCACTGTCCCTTTCTGGGTGCAGACATACTGTGCGCTGACGCCGAGAGCGGCGAAAGCGGCTAAAACTAAGGTAAAGACTTTCTTCATTATGTATGGGTTTAGATAAATCGGGAATATGCAGCTGCAAATTTAGCCAATTATGCGTGCGTATTCTGTTAAAATAATCTAAAAAGACGTCAGCGCGACAGCGAGAGGTTGATTGAGATGCCGTAGGAGGAGTTTGTCGTCGGGTATGCGCTGGTGGTGACCAGTGGCGTGTTGACCTGATGGTCGAAGTAGGCGGCGAGCGTCAGTCGCTTGCTCAGGACGTAGCTGGCTGTGAAGTTCATGTTGATGGAATTTGTTCCGCTCGTGGGCTGGGCGTAGTTGCCCTCTATGCGGCGTATGAGCGCCTGATTGTTCTGGAAGGAGAAATCAGCGTTGAGGGTAAGGTCGTTGCTGACTCCGGTCTGCGACTTCTTCATCTTCAGGAAGGTGTTGAAGTTGACAATCTTATAGCCGGCACCGATGGTAAGCCCGCGCTGCGTAGCCTCGACGACCTGCCCCGCCGAGGAGTTGAGGGTGAGCGTGCGCTGGTCGCGGTACTCTATGTTGAACTGTATCTCGTTCTTGAGTGTGAAGTTTACGCCTATGAGGGGGGCGAAGCGCTCGGTTATGGCGACTGAAGTGATGTTGTACGGCGACGAGGGAATGGGCTGACCGGATAGCTCGTCGAGGGTGAAGCCGAGGTCGCCTCCGGCACCTACCCAGTTGAGATAGGACGAGAATGAGCCTACGGAATAAGTACACTGATAGGCGTGCGAGAGTGTGAAGGTCTTGAAGATGTTGCGGAGGTTGCCCAGATTGATGAGTCCGTCGTAGGTGATGCGCCAGTTGGGCATAACCGACGAGAAGGAAGGGAAGGGCGAGAGATTCTGCTTCGAGGCGGGACGCTTTGTGTAGGCGGCTACGAACGCGGGGATGAGCACGTCGGACGATGTCTCGCTGATGGCGCCGACCTCGGGGCTGAACGTCTGACCGGCATAGGCGCTGCCGCGCAGGAAGCCCGTCTCGGGATAGCGGACGCCCGCATACTGCCCCTCTACCCTGCGCCGTATTTCGGGGATATTGTTGATGAACTGCTGGAAGGCGTCGGAATAATATCCGTCATCGGCTTTCGACGAGCGCAGCGCCGTAAGGATGGCACAGTGCGTCTTGGTGTAGGAGCCGGAGAGCGACGTGGGCGTGTCCTCGTACATGAACTGCACCTGCGAGTTGCGGTTGTCGGTGCGATTGAATGTCAGCTGCACCTTGAAGCCCTTGAACAGCTCGAAGTTCGCCTCGATGTTGAGCTCGTTGGTGCGCGCCCATATAGCCGGCGATGTCTGACCGTCGTCGGTCTCGAGCCAGCCGCGGTCGAGCGCCTTCTGGATGTAGCTCTCGTCGGTGAAACCGAATGCGAAGTCGAGACCGGGCGCCATGGGTCCGTAGTCGTTGCTCTGTCCGAAGATATCGCCGATGTTGGGGTTGAAAAGCGGCAGCGAGAGCGAGCGGGTGTTGCGGTAGCGCACCGAGACGTTGCGCGGCGACGTGACGAAGCGCAAGGCATACTCTCCGACGTTGCGCCAGAGACTCTTTTCTTCCTTGAGAATCTCGGTGATGGTAAACTTGAGGTTCTCGGTACCTCGCGAGAGCACTTCAACGCTATTGTTGTCGACAGGGCGTGTCTTGACGGCAAAAGGCTTTCCGTCCTGTGTCACGGCGACGACTTTCACCTTCTTGGTGCGAAGGTTATGCTTGATGACAAGATTCGTGTCGGGTTGCAGCTCGTATGTACGTTCGAATTTTCTCGGTTTGCGCGGACCGGTGTTCGGGCGGCGCGTATTGGCAAAGCGCTTGGTAATGTCCTTCAGGATAGGCACCTTGTTGTAGAGTGTCTCAAAGTTGAGGCGTCCGTCCATGGTCCATGCCGCCTGATTGGCGATGGTGTTGCCGAGCTTCTCGCCGTCGATGGTGGCGCCGCGGTCCCAGCGGTATGTGGCGTTGTAGCTCACGGAGCCGGTGAGGAAATCGAGGAAGGCAATCTTGCTGAAAGGCGCCTTGTACTGCCCCGTGAACGTTTGGTTATATGCCCACGGTGTACCGAATGACTTTATGCTCTGCCATACGGTATCTTTCCATTCGCGGTATTTGTCGGGGAAGAGCTTGCGGTTGACGGCGCCTACGGTCTCCTCGATTCGCGCTGACGTGTTCGAGCTGAACGACAGCGAGAGAGTCTTCGTAAGGTTCCACGTCACCTGCAGCTGACGGTCCCACAGCCAGCTTTTGCTGACCGACACGGGAAGCTGGAACATGGCGTCGGTCTCCGAGCGGGTCTGCTGCTCATAGTAGCTGCGGTTCATGCTCGTGAGGAAGGAGATGTTGTTGGGCAGCCACTGCAGCTCCCACTCGCGAAGGAATTTTGCGTTCTTGCTCTTGCCCTGGATTTTGGAGAAGGGCTTGAAAGGCTTTATGAACGGAGAATAGTTGTAGGCGAACGAGCCGCGGTAGTCGTTGGTATACTCGTACTCGGTGGTCGGGTCGTTCTTCGACTGCTTGGTAAACGAGAAGTTGACCGTAAAGTTGGCGGGATCCCACGGCATCGGAGTCTTGCTCTGCACGTCGAACTTGAGTCCGGAGAGCGAGAAGTTCTGTATTGTAGAACGCTCTATGGCGTATGCGCTGATGGAGTCGCGCTCGTGTTTGGTGCTGCAGTCGTCGAGAGCGTCCTTCATAAGCACGTCCTGGTCGAGCGGGTTGTACTTCGGAGTGGTCTTTTCTTTCGTAACCGAATAGTATATGGGCGCGCGGAGCTTCGCCTTTTCGGGGATGAACCTGCCGAGGTCTGCCTGCACTGCTACGTTGTACTGCTCGTAGTCGTCGAGACGGCGCTCGTTGAGACTCTGGTCGACGCTACCGAATCCCGCGGTCTCTATATGCGCGCCGAGGTTGAGCGTGGCAATATCGCTCATGTTGAGCGTGGCGTTGACTTTCGACGCCCAGCCGCCCGACTCGTTGAAATCGGTAACCTTAAGTTCGTTGACCCACACAGTGCCGGCTTTTGTAGACGCCGAGTTGTTGCGGACGCCTATGAGAATCACGCGCACGTCGCTCAGCGAGGGGTTTCCGAGCACGGCGATACGGTTGCGGTTGTTGTCGGGGTCTCTGCCGGTATAGAGCGTTCCAAAACCGACACCATCCTCCTGGTTACGTTTGGCGCGGTTGCGTTCCTTCTTAAGCTCGACGAGCGTCTGCAGGTTGAAGTCGAGGAAGTTCGACCTGGGCCATACGATCCATCGGTCGGCATCGCTGTAGCGGTCATACTCGTCGGGGGGAGTCAGTTCGAGAGGTATCTCATATTCATAGAAATTGTTCTTGACGTCCGAACCAAGACGGATAAAAACCGACATGTCGCCCGAACGTAGATCGGTGGTGTTGTCTATGTCAGCTTCGGCGTGTACCCACATCTGCAGGCGCTTGTAGTTGCGAAGGTCCTGCTGGGTGTTGCGGTAGACGCCGCGTGCGTCGCCAGGGTCGAGGTCCGACACCTTCAGCGACATCGACTGCTCGTTGAGCTGCACGATCTGGCTCTGACCCGGGTCGGAAATACGGGTCACGCCGGGAGGAAGAACATAGTTGACCGGCTCGCGCTCGGCATTCTCCTCTATGTTGACAACCGACATGTCGAGGTGTCCCTGTGCCGGAGCGTCGCCACGGGTGTTGAGGTTGAAGTCGTAGCCGCGCCATTCGCCGCGTACGAGCTCGAACGTGGCGAAACGAAGATGAGTGGTTTTCTTAAAGCCGGTCATGAACATGCGCGCGAAACGGATAGTCGTGAAGTCGTTTATCGAGCCAACTACCTTCTCGAACTCGCGCAGAGGCACCTTGAACTGGTACCATTCGACAGTCGGGTTCGTGCCGTCGCGTGTCGCGACTACCGATACCTGTTTGTCGGTGATGAAATTCTTGCCTACTTCAAGGTCTTCGGGGCGTATGGAGATGCGGTACTGGAAGTAGCGCTCGTATTCGTTCAGGGTATTGTCCTGGTTGATGTCCTCGACATCAGGAACAGCGCGCGCCGACTGATAGAGGGGATCCGGAGCGTCTTCGGGCGAAAGGGAGTTGCCCTCCACGCCGTTGTATCGCTTGTATCGCTCGAGGATGCCGAGGCGCTGCTCGTCGTAGTCATAGCCGCGGTAGAAATGATAGTTGTCGCCCGCGGGGTCGTTCATGAAAGAGAAACGGTCAGTCTGCAGGCTGTCGAGGACGGCAGCTGACACGCGGTTGCGCATATTGTCGACATACGTCTTGTATGTCGGGAACTCGAATTCCTGATCGTTGTGCAGACCGTCGAGACCGACATCCTGTGCAAGACGCGAGCCTGTGTTGTTGTCGAACGAATATGTGAGCGAGTTCTGCGAGGAAACACGACCCCATACCGTTTCTTTCAGGTACTGGTCGTTGCCGTCGTACGGTATGCCGTTCTCATAGCTCTTAAGACCGTCCTTAAGGATGTCTTCGGATATCTCGCCGAAATTCAGATAGAGGTCGCCGCCCTCGAGGTTGTCGTTCTCGGGGTCGAGGAATGGATTCAGCAGCCAGAACTGGACATACTCGATGTTGCTCTGCTCGAAGTTCGGGTTGTCCATCTTGCGCATTATACCGCCCCATCGCTTCTCCGGATTGAGGAGACGACCGTCGGCATTCACACCCGCGTCATCGAGGTTGTACGGGCCGCGCTCGTCGGGATAGAACGAAAGATTGAGAGTCTGTATGAACGGTGACTCGCCGTATGAATTCTCGCGCCCGGGGAAAATCTCGCGCACAGTCACTTCGCGCACGTAAGGATTCGAGAGCTGCTTGAGGTCGCTCTTGATGTATCCGGGACACATCGACGAGTTGCGTTGCGTGAAGAGGCGGTCGATATAGTACCAGTTGATAAGTGCGCGGTTCTTGCCGTAGTCCACGTTGTTCGACAGCGAAGCCTCGGGGAAAAGTGCGTCCGCCGACGGGTCGTATGGCGTCGATGCAAGGAACCACGAGTAGGGCGAGCGGAGGTCAATGCCAGTCTGCGTGCTCTCGAAATCGTCGATATATGAAGATCCCTTGTTTGAGCCTGACTTCTGTGCATGCGGCATGACACGCGCATACTCAGCAACGAGATTGAGACGCGACGGCTGGGTGGCGTTGACCGTCGGTATCTTGTTAAGAAGATTCGTCAGCCACATGAATTCGCCGTTATACGACAAGTTCAGACCCATCATCGAGTTATTGACCACCTCGTCGCCGATATTAACCTTCTCTATGAGCGCTTTTTCGGAGAAATGCAGAAGCGTACCTCCGATATTGAGGTTCTTGTTCACCTGGTACTGCAGGTCGAGACCGAGAAGTGTCTTTCGCTGCGTGGAGAACATCGACTGGTTCTCCAGCGTCACGCTGATGCTCTGACCCGAGTCGATTATGCTCTGGTTGGTGATAGTCACGATGCCCATGGCATAGTCGACGGTATAGTCCGAGTTTTCAGTCAGCTTCATTCCGCCTGCCATGACGATAACAGAACCGCGCGGCACATTCATTGCGTTAAGGCGTATCTGCGAACCGGACGAAGCCATATACTCGCCTTCGAGGACGAACTTGTTCTTGTCGGCGAACTGTCTGGCTACGACAAGAGTGGAGTCGTACAGTTCCTGATATACATATCGCTCGGCAAGCGCAGGATTGTTGATTTTTGACGCGAGATGGCTGCCGAAAGGCTCGACAACAGGGAATATTACCTTGCCGGTAGACGACAGAATGGTATAACCCTCTATATAGTCGAAGAAGCCGTCGGGATTGCTCTCCTCGTTGCTGTCGATACGGTCGAGGTTCATCACCTGCAGAAGGCTCTGGTTGTTCAGACCCGGGACGGGAAGATAGTTGATTTTCGTGCCGGTGGTGTCCGACAGATACTTGATGTTCAGCCTGAATTTGTTCTTCTGCAGCTGATAGCCGCCGAGCGAATAGACGTTCTTCATCATCAGGTCCCACATCGGAAGCTTCGGCGATGTCGTCGTCGCCTTGAGCATCTTGAGGAAAAGCGACTGGTCGGTGCTTGTGATGTCGCCCGAGAACTCGCCAACCTGATAGACCTTGCCGTTGTAGGTGTACTCGTAAGCTACGGCGAGCACCTCGTCGGCGCTCAGCGCGCTCTTGATGGAGATATAGCCCAGAGTACTGTTGAGAACATATTCGGAAGAGGTCAGCAGACGTGCGCTCTCAACCTTCTCATAGTCCTTGCCGCCCTCAATGCCGTATGCGACAAGAGGCTCGAGAACCTGCGTGACACGGTTGATATCGCGGGCGCCCGGGAAATCGGTTTTAATGATGGACAGAAGGTCGTTCGAAAGGTTCGACGGGTTAGGCAGCGACGGGTCGCCGGTCCAGTAGCTGTTGGCAAGGTGGCTGTTCTCGCCAAGGTCCATGAAGCCGACAAAGTTTCGCGACTGGTCGAACTTTCCGTTCTTGTTGGTCACCCATACCTCTATGCGTGTTATCTTGATACCGGACGAAACGTAAGGCAGACGGGAGGCGAAACGGTCGTAGTTGTCGCGGAAGAAATGCGCGAGGAAGAAGTGGCGGTTGGCCTCGTACTGGTCGGCATTGACGCTGAATTTTGTCGTCTGCGCGCCGCCCTTGCTGTTAACCGATTTCGACTCGGAATTCTGCTGCGAGACGAGCGCCGTAGCCGTGAGCTTGCCGAACTGCAGCTTGGTCTTAAGACCGAACAGTGCCGTGCTTCCCCTGATGAGCGACGAACCGGTGGTCATCGACACGTTGCCCGCCTCGATGCTCTTTACAATGTCGTCTTCCTTGCCTTCGTATGCGAGCTTGAGGTTCTTGTTGTCGAAGTCGAAGGTGGCGTCCGTGTTGTAGGTCATGTTGAATTTCATGCGGTCGCCCACGCCGGCGGCTATGGTAGCCTGGATTTTCTGTTCGAAATCGAAGTAGGTGCGACGCCGTGCCGACAGCGACAGCGACGGATTGTCGGTCTTGTTGCTCTTTATGCCGGTCTTTATCTGTACGGTTCCCTGTGTCTTGAGCGACACGCCGCCCGGTCCGAATATCTTTTCGAGCGGACCGAGGGCGAAGTTCATGTCGAAAATGTTGAACGGCTCTTTCTCCTTGTCGGTGATGAGCGCCATGTTGCGCTCCTTGTAGTACTGCTGCATGGAGCGGCGGAACTGCCAGTTGTTGTATTGCTCTGCCGTGAGCATGAACGGCGTGGCTATGTCGATATCGCCGACGCGCGTACGCACGATGTAGCATCCCGTGGCGGGGTCATAATCGGCTGTGGTCTTGATGTTCGACGGCGAGGAAAGGTCATACGCCATCTCGTCGCGCATAAGGTCTTCGTAGCTTCGGGGAACTGTTGTGCCTACCGGCAGCACAAGCGACGAACTGTCGGCGGGAGAAGCGGGAGGAAAGGCTGCCGGAGGTGGGGCGGGAAACTTCTCGCCGGTGGTCTGGGCGACTGAAAAGTACACTGCGACAAGCGATACCGCAGCGACCAGAACAGTCCTAAGCAAGTTTCTATATGGTGTGATGCCTTTTCTCATTACAAGCGCCGCCGCTGATTTCCGGTATTATGTTGCGCGCCCGGAAAAACGGCTGCTCTTATCTAACGCCGCCTATGCGCTTTTATTTTGCTTGCGCATGAAAAAAGCAGGCTGAGCACCGTGTGCTCCGCCTGCCTGTGACTGTACTTATTACCTTTTTATTCGATAGCGCGTTTCGAAGGCGAGATTGCGTTCCAGCAAAGAACCGCAAGGACAGCGCCCACTACGGGACCGACGACCATAATCCAGAAATCGCCCCAAGCCTCAGGACAGAAGATTGCGGGACCGAAGCTGCGTGCGGGATTGACCGAGCAATTGTCGACGGGAATGCCGACTATGTTGACAAGACCGAGAGCTGTACCGATAGCGAGACCGGCGAATTTGCCGAAGCCCTTGTTGGCGTCAGTAGCGCCCAGTATGATGAGAACGAAGAAGAAAGTCAGAAGACACTCTGATAGGAGAGCGAGACCGCTTGTCGCACCGGGTTGGAGGACATTGGTGGCAAGATACTTGTCGGGAGCCGTAGTGCCGCCGAAATTGAAGTCAGGGGCAAGCTGAAGGAATGCGAAAAGCAACGCTGCGCCTATCGTAGCGCCGAGGAGCTGGAAAACAATATAACCAACGCATTCCTTGCCGCTCATTCTGCCGGCGAGGTACATGGCGATGGAAACAGCCGGGTTGACATGGCAACCGGAAACATTGCCGATGCAATAGCAAAGGCAGATGAGCACAAGACCGAAACAGATACCGATGCCGAGACCACCGATAGAAGGTCCTGCGAGAACTGCGCTTCCGCAGGCAAGAAGGACAAGAAACATTGTTCCGACACCTTCAGCAATCAATTTTTTCATAAATGTAATTTTTTAGTAAAAATAGTTTTTCAATATAACAATCGGCGGAACACACTGTTCAGAGAACTATGGTCTGAGGCTTTCCGTGACATATCATGCCACAAATATAACGTTTATCCTGCAATAAAACAAATCGCCCCCGGGTATAAAGCGGGAGCGACTTGCATAAGAATATGTAAAAAAAATTACTTCACAGCGATCTTCAGCGAGCTGGTCTTGTCGGCTGCAGTAGCGCGGACGATGTAGAGACCTGCCGCAAGGTCGGCTGTCGAGAGTTCGCCGAATCCGGCAGCGACCTGACGACCCTGAGCGTCGAACACTGCGATAACAGCGCCTTCGGCACGAACGACACCGTTTGCATAGGTGATAGCGTTGTTTACTGTAACGTTGGCGATGCCGTCTTTCTTGCTGACTGTGATAGTGGCGGTAGCGCGGAGACCGTTGTATTCCACGAAGAATTCAGTCTCGCCTTCCTTGAGAAGCTCAACTTCGATAGCGACTCTGTTGTCGGAACCGTCAATGAATCCCATCTCGCCTGTCATGACGGCGACGGATTCGTCGGTGGTGCCGAGCTGCATGAAGCCGGCTTCGATGGCTGCCGCGGGATCGATGCCATCGAATTCGACTGTTACATTAATCTTCTCCTCGGGAGCGCCTGTGTAGTTAGCCTGCTCGATAGTGATAGACTTGCCGAGAGCGTCCTCGAAGTAGAGAACGGGGACGGGAGCCATGAATGTCGGAGCGGTCCAGGGGTTCTCGGTATCGGAACCGAAGCCGAAGCCCAGACCTGCGTAGAATTCGATGTCTGCAGCGTCGAAAGCTGTGGTTGTGCCTTCGGTAGCGAGACCTTCGGTAGCGTCGAACGGCTCGATGCCGCTGATTACATGGTTTACACCGATACCCTTGTCAGCCTCGGCAGGGACTTCCTGATAGGAACCGGTCTCAGTATTGTCATCATCACCAGGCTTCCAGTCGGGATTCGGAACCCATATAGTCTTTGTTCCTTCGTCGGCGCTTGTATAGCCGGCAACACGATGTACGGTCTCAGGCTTATCGCCTGCGTTGATAGCCTCGAGAGCTACAACGTTATTCTCGATGATAAAACCGGTCTCGGGTTCTTCAGGATCGGGAGCTGCGAGATTACCTACAATACCGCCGACGCTGTCGTCGCATGTGAGGCTGCCTTCGACAATGCTCGTCTTGATGGTAGTACGTGAATTATTGGAACCGATGACACCGCCGAGATTGCCGTTTGTGGCTTCAAGACTGGCATTGACATGAGCGTTTACAACAGTGGAAGGATAAGAGTTCGATACACCGGCGATACCACCGACATTAAGACGTCCTTTCAATGCACCGGAAACATAGCAGTTACGGAATTCAGTCGCACGGACATCGTAGGCAATGCCGCCGAGACCATTGCCGCGTTCGAGGTTGATGTCGGCGTTCTTGACAGCGCAGTCGATGAACTTGACATTGTCGGCGGTGTTGGCGATAACGCCGAAATTGACGTTGATGCCAGCAATCTCTACGACAGGATTGACTACGGACACTTTGTTGAACTCAGCATACTGTGCGTTGACAGCAATGAGAGAATAGACCTTTGTGCCGATATTGCTTCCGTCGCGGTAGAAGGTTACATCGCTGAACGTGATGTCCTTCAGCCATGCGGAAGGCTCGGGTATGACCTCACCTTCCTCATCCTCGATACGCTGACCGATGCTGTGGAAGAGAGCGCCGCGTTCGCCTGCGCTGACAAATAGGTTCTTGACAGTGTTGCCGCGTCCGTCGATAGAGCCGAGGAATGTGCCTTCGATTGGACGGAAAGCACGGTTCTCACAGTCGACATTACCAGCGAGCGCGAAGTGCGATGTAAGATTGTTGCGCACCTGGTCAAGGTCGCCGTAAGTGCGGATGAGATAAGGATTCTCGACAGTTCCTTCGCCTTCGAACTTGTTGAGAGGAAGACTGATAAGCTCAAGAAGATCAGGATTGTCACGTTTTGCGGCGTCGCGCCATGTCAGGACAATGAAGCGCTGGTCAGGACAGTTCGACACAAATGCGTTCTCGTTGCTGTGACCGTTGGCAAGCTGTCTCTTGGCGAGAACTTTGCCTTCGTTGTCGACAACACATAGCGACAGGTCTGTGCCGACCTTGTTGCCGTCCTTCCAGCTGTAGAGCCAGATAAGGTATTCGTACTTGCTGTCGGTATTGTACAGATAGGGGTCAAGAACCTCCGATGTCACATAAGCGTATGCCTTTGCTGTGTCTTCCGGCAGACGGAGGACATCCATGTGGTGAGTGGTGCCGTCGGGGTTGAAATATACGACATACGACAGTGCGCTTTCGCCGTCACCCATCGAGGGAAGTGCATTCGCTGCATAGAGCACGCCGCCTTCGCCGGCAACTCGGGTAGGTACGGAAGATATTGTATAGATGTTGCCGTCATATTCGAAGAGAACAGGAATTTCGCCCTTTACTTCGAGCGAAGGCCAGTCGACAAGCTGCGTTACTGTGTTGCCGTCTTCATTCATGACTTCGAAACCGAGCTGTTCGCTGTGACCTTCCATAGCGGGGAAGATAACATAAGAGTTGCTTGCGGTACCGAATTCCTTTATCATGTTGCCTTCAAGGTCATAAACCTGATAGAAGGCTACAGACTCTTCCTGAACGTTGCTGTCGACAATGGAGATAATCAGGCAGGGATCGCCGCTTTCGTCCGAGAAATCCCAGGTAACGTCGCGCTCACCCATGAAGTTGCCGAGGGCATAGCTGCGCCAGATATAAGTCGACGGATCGGAAGTGACAGTAGATACGGGAATCTTGACTCTTTTCCAAGGTTCGGCTTTTACCGCGTCCGGATCTGTATAGTCCGTTATGATGGGATTGGCTGCGGAAGGACGGTAGAGTTCGACAATATAGTTGTTGCCCTCGGTCATGACAGGAACATCGCCCTGGCTATAGTCGAAGAGCGGCTTCTCGTAATATGTGCGGACCGAGAAGATATCATTGCCGTGAGTGACCACAAATGCCGGAACAGCACTGTTTATGTCTTCGCCATCGCCCGAGTAGGTTGTCTGACGGGCTATAAGCTCGGGCTCTTTCTGTCCCCAGCCTGCGGGCTTGTAGACGCGCAGGGTAACCTTTCCTTTGTCCTGGGGTTCGTTGTCCCATGTAGATTCATAGATGAACGACAGAAGATAACTTTCTGTGGTGCTGGTGCTGCCGTTGACTACGCCCTGAAGAAGACCCGGGCACTCGAAAAGGGATTTCTGCGGTTCGGCGGGCATTTCGGACTGGAGGGTATAAGCCTGCGAGAACTGTTTGGCTCCGTAGTAATACTTTGTCTCGTCCGGATTGTAGTTGAAGCCTATTATGACCTCGTAATCCGAAGAGTTCGAGTTGAAGAATGTCGAGGTAATCTGCGACGAGACTATGACGCGGTTGCAGCGGAAAGCGTCCTCCGGGAAATTCGCCTCACCATGGACATAACCCACTACATTGAGCTTTCCATCATAGACCGTAAGCTTGAAAGTCTTGAAATTCCACTTTGTATAGTACTCGCTGGAGCCGTCCATCTTGTCGCCGTCGGTCTCAAGAACGTAGAACCAGTGTTCACCTTTGGGACTGAAGATTGTCCCGACAGGTTCGAGTTCGGGAATGTGATTGGCTTCGAGCACCTGGTCTGGTGTCATTATGCCGTTTTCATCCAATGCCTTGCTTGTGAAGCTGCCGGACGACTTCTCCATTGTATTGAAGCCGACATTATTCTTCGCTGCAGTTGCGTACGGACGGAAAACTCCGGCTGAAGCACTTGTCGCGCCGATCAGCATAAGTGCTGATGCGGCAGCAAAAATACTTTTTCGCATAACTGTATATTAATAATATGAATAATAATTATCTGTTTATTTTACTACGATTTTCTCAGAACCCACGGTCGAACCTGCTCGTACGGTCATCACATAGATGCCCGGGGCAAGCGACGATGCGTCTACTGTCAGTTCCTGACCGTCTGCGACAGCCTCGGCTACGCATGTGCCGCCGAGGTTGTAGAGTCCGGCGGCGACGCCGTCAGCCGAAGGAGCGAGAACGGTGAAGACATTGCCGTTGCGCTCTACGGAATATGCCACGTCTGCCGTGCTTACATTGTTGATGCCCGAAAGATTGAGAATCTTGCAAAGACCTGCATAAGCGTCGACAAGATAACCTGATCCGTCGTTCTCGCTGGGTTCTACGGGAGCGTTCGCTGTTTCCTGAGCTATGCGGAGAATATCGGCTGTTGAAAGCGTCGGGTCTGCGGAAAGCCATGCTGCGGCTATGCCTGCCATGTAGGGCGATGCCATAGACGTACCGCTCATGATGGTCCAGTAATGTTCTGTATTTTTTTTGTCCTTCGCACGGTAGTAAACCACGCGCTCGTCATTTGCGTCTTCCTCGCCGAGGAGATTATAGTAGTAGCGCGACATCGACGAGACAATGAAGTTGCCGGGGGCTGAAATCAGCGGGTGGAGACGTCCGTCAGGTGTCGTTCCCCATGACGAGAAATTCGATGTAGTTCCGATAGTGTACTGGGGAGCTATGTCCTTGTTGAAGTTGTGCGTAATGTACGAGCCTACGGTTATGACATCCTGAGCGCCTGCCATGGCGTTGATGGAGCCGTTGGCATAAGATCCGCTGAAACCAAGGCTTTCATAGCCGCCAGAAAGAAGGCTGAAGCCGAAGTAGCCGGACATCGGCAGACCGTAGACATAGATTTTCTGACCTGCTTTGCCTGGAACGACGCGTATGCTCATGAAACCGCTCTGATAGGCTGCCTGATCGGGGCATTCAAGCTGGAAGTTGAGTTCGGAGTAGAAGCGGTTGTTGGCGGGATAGATGCTGCTGTTGCCGCCGACGAAGCTGTTCAGGTAGTGAGAGTTGAAATCTGCGTTATCCACCACGAGAACATCGGTTCCGGTAACCGGCGAAGATCCTGTCGACGAGAGATAAGACGTCGTGAAAGGATCAAGCTTGAAAGAGAACACAGCTTCCTCGGGCTGCTTTGTCACATCATAATAATCGAAATAGACATCGAAAGGAGTCTCGTCATCCGACCATATTTCAAGCTGTCCGATAGCCTGAGGAAACATCGGTAGCATCGTCACCTGGCTGTAGAGCTGATCGGTATATGCACTCGGAGCGATGAACGTCTTCATGGGCGTGCTGTCCTCTCCGAACTCATGATAGAGGAACGCCTGGTCGGCGCCCTCGTTGCCGGCTGACACACAGATTGTCACGCCATCCATCTTGGCATACTCCTGAAGAGCGGCGGGGAATTCGTCTGTTCCGTCGTGCGGACCCTTGTTGCTGCCGAGCGAGATGTTGATGACGCAGGGCTTGCCTTCCTC
>JAGBDG010000179.1 GCA_017937625.1 Muribaculaceae bacterium
CTACAAGACCAATTTCTTCGGCAGCCCGTCGGATAACATATTGCTCGAGGGCATAGCCGTAAACTCCACCGCCCAGCTCGATACGAGCAAAGACGAGCCTGAGGTGCTCGGCAATCCGACGGAGGGCGCGCTGCTGCTGTGGCTGCGCAAACGCGGAGTCGACTACCGTCAGCTCAAGGAACGTGCCGCGCTCGTCGAGGAACTTCCGTTCTCCACTGAGCGCAAGTACATGGCGTCCGTCGTCAAGTCCGCCACCGGCAAGACAATACTCTACGTCAAGGGCGCTCCGGAGATAATCTTCGGTATGTGCGCCGATACCTCAGGTGTCAGCAAGCCAGAGATTGACGCCCTGTTGCTCGGCTATCAGAATCAGGCTATGCGCACGCTCGGCTTCGCGTACCAGGAGCTGAAGGAAGGCGACAGGACCATTGAAAACGGCAAAGTCGCCGCCACAGGACTGAAATTCCTAGGCGTCGTGGCAATATCCGATCCCGTCCGCGCGGATGTCCCGGCGGCTGTCCGTCAGGTGCTCGACGCAGGCATAAAAGTGAAGATTGTCACCGGCGACACCGTTGGCACGGCAAAAGAGATTGCCCGTCAGATCGGGCTGTGGAACGATGCCACCGACGGCGACCGCAACGTGATAACAGGCGTCGAGTTCGAGGCGCTCTCCGACAAGGAACTGCTCGAGCGTGTCGGGGATTTCAAGATAATAGCCCGCGCCCGACCGATGGACAAGAAACGCCTTGTCGAGTCGCTGCAGAAACTAAACGAGGTAGTCGCCGTCACCGGCGACGGAACAAACGACGCTCCGGCGCTTAAGGCTGCCCAGGTCGGTCTGTCGATGGGCGACGGCACTTCGGTGGCTAAGGAGGCTTCGGACATCACCATCATCGACAACTCGTTCGCGTCGATAGGTCGTGCCGTCATGTGGGGACGTTCGCTGTACCGCAACATCCAGCGCTTCCTGCTCTTCCAGCTCATAGTCAACGTGGTGGCATGCCTCATCGTGCTCAGCGGCGCTTTCATGGGTACAGAGTCACCGCTTACCGTCACACAGATGCTGTGGGTAAACCTCATCATGGACACTTTTGCGGCTATGGCGCTCGCGTCGCTGCCGCCGTCCGAGAGCGTCATGCGCGACAAGCCGCGCAGCCGCACGGCGTTTATCATCACACGCGCGATGTGGCGCGACATCATATCGGTAGGACTGCTGTTCACAGCCGTTCTGTTCGTCTTCCTCTATTACCTCGAGCATACCGGACTGACTTCGCTCACTCAGATAGGACACGTCGCCGTCGGTGCCAATACCGGACTTTCGCCGTATGAGCTCTCGGTATTCTTCACCGTGTTCGTGTTCATGCAGTTCTGGAACATGTTCAACGCCCGCGCCTTCGAGAGCGCGCAGTCGGCGTTCCACCTCGGACACTGCCGCGGCTTCCTGCTTACTGTAGGTCTTATCCTTGTCGGTCAGATACTCATCGTCGAGTTCGGGGGAGCTTTCTTCTCCGTTGTCCCTCTCGGCTTGACCGACTGGCTGATAATAATAGGCGCCACATCCCTCGTCCTCTGGATTCCCGAGCTTTTCCGCCTGCTGACAAAGAGACAAAAGTAATCGATATACAAACATCAAAATAATCCACATTTTATTAATTCATTCATTACCAGTATTATGAAAAAGCTTTTTCTTGCATTGGCAGTAATCGCAATGGGTCTCGGCGCCCATGCACAGTTCTATGCCGGCGGCACAATCGGTCTCGATGTTATCAGCGCCAGTCAGGATGGCGAATCCAGCACGCAGACAACGTTCGGAATCGCTCCCGAATTCGGCTACAGCTTCAACAAGTCGTGGGCTGTAGGCGCTTCAATAGGCTTCAGTGTCGCTTCCAATAACGGTGACCTTAAGACCGTTTCTATCCTGCCTTATGTACGCGGCACATTTGCCCATGTCGGCATCGTCGACTTCTTCGGCGAGTTCGCTTTCGGATACGGACATCAGTCGATTGAAGATTACGGCGTAAGCGGTGTCATCTTCGGTCTTCGCCCCGGTTTTGCAATCAACTTCAACCCCAAGTTCGCCCTTATAGCGCGCACCAACCTGTTCCAGTACGAGTATTGGGACGGACTCAACGTCGTCGATTTTTCAATCAACAAAGGCTTCGACCTCGGCGTTCAGTTCAAATTCTGACCCCTTCCCTTCCGGTTCCGCGACATAGTTCGGATATGACCGTAAATTTATTTCCAAAAAAGTGAAGGAGTAAGAAAAAAGTCTTATCTTTGCCGTGTTAACCAAAAGATCTCGGCAAGAGAGAAACACACAAAACACAAAAGTATGGATATAAACAGTATCATGTCAGCCCTCGAGGCTAAACATCCGGGTGAAAAGGAGTATCTTCAGGCAGTCCGCGAAGTTCTCATGTCGGTTGAAGAAGTATATAACCAGCATCCTGAGTTCGAACGTAACAAGATTGTGGAACGAATGGTTGAACCCGACCGTATCGTCACCTTCCGCGTAACCTGGATCGACGACAAGGGCGAAGTTCAGAACAACCTCGGCTACCGCGTGCAGTTCAACAACGCCATCGGCCCGTACAAGGGCGGTATCCGCTTCCATGCGTCTGTGAACCTCTCGATCCTCAAGTTCCTCGGCTTCGAGCAGACTTTCAAAAACGCGCTCACGACCCTTCCTATGGGCGGCGCCAAGGGCGGCAGCGACTTCTCGCCACGCGGCAAGAGCGACCGCGAGATCATGCGCTTCTGCCAGGCATTCATGCTCGGCTTGTGGAAGAACCTCGGTCCCGACCGCGACGTGCCCGCAGGCGACATAGGCGTAGGCGGACGTGAGGTCGGATATATGTACGGCATGTACAAGCGCCTCGTCAACCAGCACGACGGCACGTTCACCGGCAAGGCACTCGAGTTCGGCGGCAGCCGCATCCGTCCCGAGGCTACCGGTTTCGGCGCCCTCTACTTCGTGCAGAACATGCTCAAGCAGCGCAACGACACCATCAAAGGCAAGACCATCGCAATCTCCGGCTTTGGCAACGTGGCATGGGGCGCTGCCCTCAAGGCTACCGAGCTCGGTGCCAAGGTTGTGACCATCTCCGGTCCCGACGGCTATATCTACGACCCCGCAGGTCTCGATTCTGAGAAAATCAACTATATGCTCGAGCTCCGCGCTTCCGGCAACGACGTTGTCGCTCCCTACGCAGAGCGCTTCGCCGGTTCCGAATTCTTTGCCGGCAAGAAACCATGGGAACGCAAGGTCGACATCGCTCTTCCGTGCGCGACTCAGAACGAGCTTAACGGCGACGACGCCAAGATGCTTATCGCAAACGGCGTAGGCATGGTTGCCGAAGTGTCGAACATGGGCTGCACCCCCGAGGCTATCGACGCTTTCATCGCAAGCCGCACCGTCTACGCTCCCGGCAAGGCTGTCAACGCCGGCGGTGTCGCTACTTCCGGTCTCGAAATGAGCCAGAACGCAATGCACCTCCAG
>JAGBDG010000180.1 GCA_017937625.1 Muribaculaceae bacterium
ATACTTAAACCTCTCGTCTGGGGCGTTCTTGCAGCGACAGCGATAGCCGTACCGTCGTGCGAAAGCTTCGAAGAGACGAACACAAAGAAAGATGCCATCAGCAAGAACGACATCAAGCCGATGTATCTTGCCACAACCTCCATACTCAGGAGCACGCTGGGCGCCGACCTCTGGCAGCGCATCATCAACCTGGGCACCGACACATACTCACAGTACTTCTGCAACGACAAGTATTCGCCCAATATATGCGTGCCCAACGACAGCTATATCGACACATTCTGGAACAACTCGTGGACATGGATCAACAACCTCTCGCAGGCTATCACCCTCTGTAACAACACTCCCGAAGAACAGAACATCGCCCAGATGTGCCGCATCTGGCGCGTGTGGGTCTACATGCGCCTCACCGACCTGCTGGGCGACATTCCCTATTCGCAGGCCTGCAACGGAGACTATAGCTTCCCGAAATACGACAGCCAGAAAGACATCTATTATGACATGGTAAAAGAGCTTGCCGAGGCTTCCGCAGCCCTCGACATGACAGCCACACGCAACTGCGAGAAAGACGACCCAATCTTCAGCGCAGACTGGAACAAATGGCGTCAGCTTGCCAATACCCTTCGTCTTCGTCTGGCAATGCGCATGACAGAGGCTGATCCCGCCAAGGCAAAGGCTGAGGCTGAGGCTGCCGCTGCCGCTCCCGGCGGATTCATCACAGAAAACGTCGTGGTATGGCGCGCAAACAACGCATACACCACGCATATCGGCTACAACTTCTTCTATCCTCTGCCACACTACTGGGAAGGACGTCTGACCCTGTCGACATCGATGCAGAAGATTCTCACCAACCTCGGCGGCATTGCTGTCGAAATGAAAGACTATTACCAGCCCGAACACGTCCCCTCCTACGCAGATCCCCGCGCCCTCATCAACTTCAACGTCACCAGCGAAGGCACTCTCGCTGCCGTTGACCGCCGTCGCCGTCTCGAGAACGGCAAATATGTATGGGACACCATCGCCGACTACCGCGGACGCTGGGAAGGTGTACAGCCCGGTCTTACCGAGGCGCATGCAGCTCTACCCGAAAACCTGAATACCAACCACTCGCGTCTGGGCGTATTCTTCATCAGCGATGACCCGACTCCTCCCGTCAAGGAACGCCCTACTATTCAGAAAGACAAGAACATGGTTCTTCTCTATGCGAACGAGCCCCAGTTCCTCCTCGCCGAGGCAGCTCTCCGCGGCTATTCCGTAGGCGGCGACGCCAAGAGCTACTACGAGGCTGGTATACGCACCTCGATGGCATACTACGGCAACCTCATCGATAGCGATGATATCGAGAAATATCTCATCTCAGACATGAAGAACGACCTCGGCACTTCCGTTGCGTTCGACAGCTCCGAGGGCGACAACCTCTCCGGCAACCGCAACTCGAAGCTCATGAAGATCATCACCCAGAAGTATATCGCCGGATTCCCCGAAAACAGCTTCGAGGCATGGAACGACTACCGCCGTCTGGGCATGCCTGTTCTTGATGCATTCGTTGAGGCTCAGCAGGGCAACGTAATCGAAGTAGGCGCACCCGACTACCTCGGCTCGCTCCGACGCTTCATCTACCCCGCAATAGAGCAGACACTCAACCCTGACAGCTATGCCGAAGCATCTCAGCGCATGGGCGGCGACAAGACAACCAGCCGCATGTGGTGGGACGCGCGCACCGAAGTCGTAAGATAATCGACATCATCCCAAAATATGAAAATCCCGGCAATCTGTCGGGATTTTCTATTGCCGGCACCTGACGGAACAGCGCAGGTGAGCATAGTCTGAAAACGGCATAAAAAAATCCGCAAGAATTGGTTACCAATCGCTTGCGGATTATATCTGTAGCCCCGCGGGGAATCGAACCCCGATCTAAGGTTTAGGAAACCTCCATTCTATCCATTGAACTACAGGGCCCCTGAATTACTTCACGAGGTCGCGTGCCTCAGCGGCGAGCTCGGGGTCTATCATGATGCGTCCGCAGTACTCGCAGACAATGACCTTCTTGTGGCTCTTGATTTCAATCTGCTTCTGCGGGGGGATGCGGTTGAAGCAGCCGCCACATGCGTTACGGTCGACAACGACAATGCCGAGACCGTTGCGGGCGTTCTTGCGGATGCGCTTGAATGCCGTGAGAGTGCGCTCGTCGACGAGGGGCTCGAGAGACTTGGCGCGGGCAATGAGGTTTTCTTCCTCGCTGCGGGTCTCGCCTACGATGGTGTCGAGGTCGGCTTTCTTCTCGTCGAGGATGTGGGTCTGATCGGCAATCTGCTGGTTGGTATTCTCGATATCGGCGAGACGGTTGTCGACAGTCTGCTCAATCTCGCGGACGTTCTTTTCGCCGAGTTCGATCTCAAGCTTCTCATATTCGATTTCCTTGGTGAGGTTGTCGAATTCGTGGTTGTTGCGCACGTTGTCGAGCTGCTGCTGATAGCGCTCGATGAGCATTTTCTTGTTCTCGATTTTGTTGAGCTCTGCGGTACGCTTCACCTTGAGGTCGTCAATCTCGTTCTGGTATCTTGTGATTCGTGTGCGGAGACCTTCGAGAGCATTCTCGAGATCTTCAACTTCATGAGGAAGCTCGCCGCGTACGTTGCGGATACGGTCGATTTCAGTAAGGATGGTCTGAAGTTCGAAAAGTGTCTTGAGTCGTTCCTCAACGGGACGGGGTGCTTCTGTTTTTTTATCTGTTGCCATGTCGAGTTACAGGTATTTTACCGGATTTGTTTCAGATTCCGAGTAATAGACTGCAAAGTTAGGAATTTTTTTTGTAATTACGCGATGTAAGATCGATTTTGCGCAAGATTCGCTCTCGAAGTGCCCGATGTCGAATACGGCGCAGGCGGCGTCGGCAATGTCGGCGAAATCGTGGTAGCGGACGTCGGCTGTGACGTATGCATCGACGCCGGCGGCTATAGCTTTGCCTATGAACTCGCCTCCGGAGCCTCCGCAAAGGGCGATTCGGCGCACTGTCATGTCGGGACTGTAGCCTGCCGACACACGCATGGCGCCGCAACCGAACGCTTCCTTGACGCGAGCCGCGAAATCGGCACCTTTCATGCCCGTACCGGGAAGAACCGCGAACACGCCCAGACCGAGCGAGCTGTCGGCAAGAGCGCCGGACGTACTGAAAACCGACTTGGCGGCTCCGGGAAGAGCACGGACGGCGGCGACAACAGAGTCCACATCGCGGACAGCAACACGCGCCTCCACACGGCAAATAGCCTCATGGGAGATGTCGATTGTCGGCAC
>JAGBDG010000181.1 GCA_017937625.1 Muribaculaceae bacterium
AACGATCTCCGCCTCGTCCTTAAGCTGGAGCAGCATTTGCAGCTTGCTGTCTGGCTTGAAGCCGGGGAGTACTCGTGAAGCGTGATAGTCGTCGAAAAGCTTTCCAATATGCGTATGCCTCTTTTACCAATGTATTGTTTTCAATTTCCCACAATTGCAGTTTCGCGCCTTCGGCCACGTGCACGGGGCGGTCGTATGTGAACGTAACAATGTTCAGCACATCAGAATGGTCAGTGAACAGGCTGCACCATACATAGTTCAGCGGAGGAACAGTTCCCTCATAGCCTCCGATGAAGTTAAGGACTACTTCTTCGTTGATAATGTCGTCGCGATACATCGCGTGTGCGCTCCCTGCCGGAAGTACGAGGGAGTAACGCACTCCCTTCTCGAAGCACATTTCTTCCTCAACCTTGGGATATGCCTGACCTAAATCCCAGTCCCATGTTACATAAGCGGGAAACTCTCGGACAGCCACGCCTTCGCGGTAAAGGATGAACGAAGGCTCCCCGGCCGCTTCGGTTTCTATGCCCCAATAGCAGGTATATAAACCTCCTCCGTAGTACGATGTCTTGGCGATGGTTACGCCATCCTTGACCTCGAAGCGCGCCGGACCGAGGTTTTCCGGAACAGAGAACGACTGAGCAAACTCGGTATTTTTAGTGCCGTCGGTTTCTGATGCGATGGAAGCAGCGGCGACTTGCAGAGTGTACTCTTTCCCTTTCGGCAGAATCTGACCGTCGAAGAAGATTGTCAATGTACCTTGAGTTCTTTTGGAGGAAGTGTAGTTGCTCACTTCCATACGAGAGGCGGTTGCTACAGTCTCACCGCCGCATATTACGACTGCTTTAGCACTGTCAAGCAGTTTGATGCCACCATCGAAATAAAAGTCTATCTCATCAAGGGGACGGGTGAAAAGCCTGTCGCCGTCCGTGCATGACTCCGGCAACAACGGAGAAGCCGCCGTCATCGGGAGAACACATGAAACAATGCTCGCCAGAGCAAGAAGGAGATTTTTCATGATGTGATTTATTTGATTGATATTTTTTTATTGGCAAAGTTCGGCAGAAAAAACGACTTCGGGATAAAACAAGTTTTATTCGCCGGATTTTTTAGCGAGATTTTTTCGGATTCGGCTAAGGTATACCGGTGTGACGAGCAGATATGAGGCTATGTCGCGCAACGAAACGATGTCTAAGATTTGAGGATACAGCGTTATCAAGTCAAGGTATCTCTCTGTCGGGGTCTTTCTGTATAGTTCAAGTTGGCGGGAATAAATCTCACTGAATAATGTACCATTGAGTGCGGAAAGGTTTCCTTCAAACGATTCATTAAAGATATTCCTTGCTTCAGTGGTTCTAATTTGAGACACAGCCGTGTCGGTACCAGCTATTATAGTGACCTCAGATGGAATCCCGTTGAATGAGTTGTAATAATCAGCTACTATTTCCCCCTCGAAAGCGAATCCTACGACAGCTTCATTGCCCGAAGAGGTCAGTGTCGTATATTTGAAATACCCCGATTCGATGACTCCGAGATATTTGGCTACACACCCTTGCTGGACAAAAACCTCATCTTTAGAATAATGGGCAGTGCGACCATGCTCCCGGCAATAATCTTTTATCGCCGAGAGGTCGATCTTTTGGTCGTAGATATTGAAACTTGAGGACATCCTACGAATGATTACGCCGGGGCAAAACAGGAGATGCCAAGCTTATCCTCGATATTAGCCAAGTTCTTGAAGCTGAGGTTTTCGGTGCCTGAAAGGAGTTTGCTGACATATTGCGGACTCACGCCGAGGCGAGCGGCGAGGTCAGCTCTTTTGAGGCCGTTGTCCTGCATATAGCCAATAAGTGTTACGGCAAGCTGACGCGACCAGCGGAGCCAACCTGCATTTTCTTTTCGCCATGCGGCTTCCTCTGCAAACCGCGAAGGAGCCTCACTCTGATGTTCCTCTAAAAATTTAATTGCCTTGCTTGCCATAATTATTCATTAGTAAGTTCAACAAAACTATCCTGATCAAATACGCCGTTGGCTTTAAGGAACGCCTTACAGCGATTCAGTTTTTGCAGTTCGAGCGCGGTATGTTCTCGTTCCGGCATCGTCCTGGTTAGCTTGATAGCTCCGCCGGTTACGATGTAAACATTCGGTTCGAGCCTTATGCCGTAGATACGGAGCCGGCTTGCATGACGGTCACGGTTCCAGTTGCGGGCTTTCTCGCGGCTTAACTCACGGGCGCGTGTGTCGGTGATGTCAAGCGGCTTGAAAAGCTCGTCGAGATGTTCCGTATAGGGAACTTCAAGAACGAGTTCCTGTAACGCCTCGGCGTCCTCAAAAGTATCATTGACGGCTTCATCGAGTCGTTCAATATGGAAGAAACTTTTGAGGTCTTCCATGTTTTTCCATAAAGAAATCAAGAAGATACTCACCGTTGGTCCAGTTTCGGAACAATATGGTGAGTTCATCCGCTTCCTTATCCTGAGCTTTAACAGCCCAAAGATGGTCAAATCCGTCGATTATCCGTACAAACTTCATGCTATATAAACCTTTATCCAAGTACAAAGGTACGAAGATTATCCGGAAACGCAACTTATAGGTTGATTTTTCAACCATAATAATATAGTATTTTTCATCATAATCTTTTGTCGCGGTTGCTACCTCGGTGCGGAATATTCCGCGCCGCTCCGTCCAGCCGTTGAAAAAATCTATGCAGATACCATCAAAAAACGCAGTTGACCGTCGCCGAAGTTTCTCCCGCTTTATGTCTGCTAATCCGCATGTAGTGCTTTTGACGGGGAGATGGGAAAAAGATTGTGGAAAAAAGTGAAAAATAATTGACGGGTTTGGTAATTAGGCGAAAAAATGCTATTTTTGTAAAAGTAAAAATAGCTAACTGAAACATGAAAAAAATAATAGCATCTCTCCTTGCCGTGACGGTTCTGTCCTTATGCAGCGCCGCGGCTCGTTCCGGCAGAATTACGCCGTCTTCGAAAATCATAACCAAAACCGTATCTGTCGGTAATTTCAATGAGATAGACGCTTCGATGGTCAATGTGGTCTATAACGTCGGTCGCGCCACGGGCAAAGTCTCCGTTTCGGCTCCCGACAACGTAATGCCATACGTTACCGTCGTTACCGATGGCGATGAGCTCGAGTGCAAGATTCGCTCCGGTGTGCAGTTCAAGGGCAAACCAAATGTGACCGTCACAGTTACCGCTCCGGCTGTCAGATCTTTCAGCGCCGAGCTTAGCTCAGCAATAAAGGTGAACGGCGCAGTGTCCGTCAGCACTCTCGGCGTTGATGCCGAGACATCGGCATCTATCCGTTTTCAGAACGATGTCAATGTAACCGGCAAAGCCGAGATAGACGCGGAGACCTCCGCGAGCGTCGTGTTCGGTAATCTGAAAGCCGACCGTGCGGAAATAGATTCCGAAACCAGCGCGAGCGTAAAGGTGGAAAGCATCAATACGGCTTTTCTCAGTGCCGATGCCGAGACATCGGGCAGCGTCAGCGTGAAGGGCGGAAAAGTGACGACAGGCAAATATAGCGCCGACACCTCCGGCAGCGTCCGCATTGAGGCTCAGACGCGCAATGCCGACTGTCGTGCCGATACGGCAGGTTCGGTGAAATGCAACGCCGAGGGCATGACGAAATCCACCGACACCGGCGGCAGCGTCCGCAACTTAAGAGATTAAGCTCAACTATACCATAATATTATTCAAACGGCTGTGCCGTAATGATTTGTGATTAACCAAAATAAAGGAATGAAACTGAAAGACTATCTTGTGCCGGCTGCGTTGCTGCTGTCGGCATCGGCGTTCGGCAGTCCGATGACAGACGAGCAGTACGCAAACTTCCCCGTATATACCGGCGACGACCTCGAGCTGAAAGTAGACTCGAAGGGTACACATTTTACCCTTTGGTCGCCGCAAGCCGACGCAGCGAGCGTGCAGATATACGACACCGACCGCAATACAGCTCCTGTTCAGACTCTCGAGATGAAGAAGAGCGACAACGGCACATGGCGCGCCAGCGTCCCCGAACAGCTGTACGGCAAATTCTATACTTTCACCGTTACAGTCGGCGGCAAGCAGCTCGACCCCACACCAGGCATTTGGGCTAAGGCAACCGGAACGAACGGTCACCGCGCAGCAATCATCGATTTCTCCAAGACTAATCCCGAAGGCTGGGACAAGGACAAAGGTCCGTCGACAAAGAACATCACCGACGCTGTCATCTACGAGATGCACCATCGCGATTTCAGCGTGCATCCCTCGTCGGGAATTGTACACAAAGGCAAGTTCCTTGCGCTCACCGAGCCGGAAACCCGCAGCAGCAAAGGCGATGCCACAGGCATCGACCACCTGAAGGAGCTCGGCGTGACTCACGTGCATATCCTGCCGTCGTACGACTATAATTCCGTGGATGAAAGTCAGCTTCCGTCCAACCAGTACAACTGGGGCTACGACCCGTACAACTACAATACTCCCGAAGGCTCGTACTCTACCGACCCCGCGCGTCCCGAGACTCGCGTCACCGAGATGAAAGAGATGGTAAAGGCGCTCCACGATGCCGGAATCGGTGTCATCATGGACGTGGTCTACAACCATACGGCTGACAACGACAAGAGCAACTTCTCGCTTACGGCTCCCGGTTACTTCTATCGCCATCGTCCCGACGGCAGCTACAGCGACGCCTCGGGCTGCGGCAACGAGACTGCCTCGGAGCGACAGATGATGAGCGACTTCATCGTCAACTCCGTGAAATACTGGGCTCAGGAATATCATATCGACGGTTTCCGTTTCGACCTCATGGCGATACATGATATCGACACAATGAACCGTGTAGCCGAAGAACTCCGTAAGATCAACCCCGGCATCATCATCTACGGCGAGGGCTGGACCGCCGGCGACTCGCCTCTGCCCGTAGAGCGCCGCGCTCTGAAGGAGAATGTCGACAAGATGAAAGGCGTGGCAGTGTTCTCCGACGATATCCGTGACGCCGTCAAGGGCCATTACTCCAATGCCGCCGACCGCGGTTTCGCCACCGGCAAGCCAGGCAACGAGGAAACTGTCAAAATCGGTATCGTAGCCTCGACCGCGCACCCACAGGTTGATTACTCAAAGGGCAACAACTCGAAGTTCCCCTATGCCGGAGCGCCCACAGAGATCATAAATTACGTTTCGTGCCACGACGATCTCACGCTGACCGACAAGCTCGCCAAGTCGATGCCCGGCAGCACCGAGGCAGAGCGTCAGCGCGCCGCACGTCTCGCGCAGACCATAGTGTTCACCTCGCAGGGCACGCCCTTCATGTTCGCCGGCGAGGAAGTGTTCCGCGACAAGAAAGGCGTCCACAACTCCTACAAGTCGCCCGACTCCATCAATGCCATCGACTGGGCGCTCAAGAACAAGAACCGCGAGCAGTTCGACTACTACCGCGAGCTCATCAGTCTCCGCAAGGCTCATCCGGCGTTCCGCATGACAACTGCCGAGGACATCGCCCGCAACATTGTGTTCGACAAGGTGAACGTTCCCAATGTCGTTTCGTATTCGATCAAGAAAAATGCCAACGGCGACGAATGGAAAGAGATAAAAATAGTGTTCAACGGCTCCGACAAGCCCTACGAGGCTAAGATTCCGAAAGGAGAGTGGACTGTCATCGCCGAGGACGGACAGCTCAACGCCGCCGGCATGGGTACCGCGAAAGGCGGACGGATGACCGTCGCGTCGGTTTCGGCTCTCATCCTTGCCCGTACGAAATAAAGGGCTCAGAACCGACTGCATATCCGGGACGCACCGCAAGCGCGATGTGTCCCGGCTTTTTGTTTGAAAAACCGGAAAAAATGTGTAATTTTGCACCTAATAAGCAAGCCAGAATTTATTATGGGATTTTTTGATTTCTTTAGCCGCGAGAAAAAGCAGAACCTTGACCGTGGTCTTGAAAAAACGAAAGAAGGCGTATTCGGCAAACTCCGCCGCGCTTTCGCCGGACGTCGCACCGTCGACGATGAGTTCCTCGACGAACTTGAGGAGATTTTCATCACTTCTGACGTCGGTGCCGAGACAACCCTCAAGATTCTCGACCGTCTGCAGGCGCGTGTGGCACGCGACAAGTATGTCGGTGTCGACGAGCTCAACGAACTCCTGTGCGAGGAAATCAGCGAGCTGCTTGCCGAGAACGACAACACCACCACCGGCGACGACTTCATGCCACCGGCAGGCAAGAAACCGTATGTCATCATGGTAGTCGGCGTCAATGGCGTCGGCAAGACCACTACTATAGGCAAGCTCGCGCATCTCTACAAGGCTGCCGGCAACAAGGTCCTTCTCGGCGCAGCCGACACCTACCGTGCCGCGGCGATAGAGCAGCTCGAGGAATGGGCTCGCCGCGCCGATGTTCCCATCATCAAGCAGCAGCTTGGCTCCGACCCTGCCGCCGTCGCTTTCGACACTGCAACCTCGGCAAAGGCAAACGATGTCGATGTCGTCATAATCGACACCGCAGGCCGTCTGCACAACAAACCCAAGCTGATGGACGAGCTTTCGAAAATCAAGCGCAGCATCGACAAGGTGATTCCCGGTGCACCGCAGGAAGTCCTTCTTGTGCTCGACGGCTCGACAGGTCAGAACGCATTTGAACAGGCTCGCCAGTTCTCCGCCGCCACTCAGGTCACCGACCTCGCCATCACCAAGCTCGACGGCACCGCTCGCGGCGGAGTCGTGATAGGCATCAGCGACCAGTTCAGAATCCCCGTGAAATACATCGGCATAGGCGAGGGTATCAACGACCTCCAGATGTTCAACAAGCGTGCGTTCGTGGAGTCGCTTTTCGGACATAAGGCATAGGAATGACCGACAAGAACATTACGATAATCAGTCTGGGCTGCTCCAAGAACCTTGTGGACAGCGAGCGTCTTGCGCGCCGTTTCGAGGAAACGGGCTATAAGGTCCGTTTCGGCGGTACTGTTCCCCGGGGAGCCGTGGTAGTCCTCAATACCTGCGGCTTCATAGGCGATGCCAAGGAGGAGTCGGTAAACGCCATTCTGGAGGCTATAAAGCTCAAGAACACCGGCAAAGTGAAGGCTGTCTATGTAATGGGCTGCCTGAGCGAGCGCTACCGCAAGGAGCTTCCGTCGCTCATGCCCGAGCTCGACGGCATTTACGGCAAATTCGACTGGAACGCCATCCTCGACGCCGTTGCCGGCACCGAAACACAGCTCAAGCCCTGGGAGAGAACGCTTTCCAACGGTAAGTACAACGCCTACATCAAGATTTCGGAGGGCTGCAACCGCTTCTGCGCATACTGCGCCATCCCGCTTATCACAGGACGCCACCACTCGCGCCCTGCCTCCGAGATACTTGACGAAGTGCGTGACCTCGTGGCGAAAGGCACGCGCGAGTTCAACATCATCGCCCAGGATCTCTCGTCGTACGGGCGTGACCTCGAAGGAGCGTCCGCCGAGCCGCTTGCCGACCTTCTCGAGGCTATGGCTGGCATCAAGGGAGTGGAGATGATTCGCCTGCATTACGCATATCCGTCGGATTTCCCCTACGGAATACTTCCCGTGATGGCTCGCCACGACAACATCTGCAAATATCTCGACATAGCCCTTCAGCATATCGACGACGGAGTCCTCACGGCAATGCGCCGCCATATCACCGCCGCCGAGACACGCGGGCTCCTCGACCGCATTCGCCGCGAGGTGCCGGGAATACATATCCGCACCACCATGATGGTGGGTTTTCCCGGCGAGACAGAGGAAGCTTTCGACAGGCTTCTTGATTTCGTGCGCGAGCAGCGTTTCGAGCGCCTTGGAGCGTTCGCCTATTGTGAGGAAGAAGGCACATACGCCGCCGAACATCTCCCCGACAGTATCCCCGACGACATCAAGCAGACGCGCCTCGACAAGCTCATGGCTGTTCAGGAAGAAATTGCCGCCGAGATAGCCGAGTCAAAAATCGGCACCGTGCAGCGTGTCATAATAGACTCCTACGACAAGGACCGCGACTGCTACGAAGGCAGGACGCAGTATGATTCACCGGAAGTCGACCCCGTCGTTTACGTCCGTTCCGACAAGCGCCTGACCAAAGGCAAAATCTACAATGTAAAAATCACGGGTTCAGAGTTTTTCGACCTTGAAGGAAATGTCATTTGATGTAGCTCTCGCCGTAGTGCGTTTTCCCGGAGAAGAACATTACCGGACTTTCGCCGCTCCGACATTCGACGGAGCGCATCTTTGTTTCGACGGTCTCGAAATAAGCACCTGGCTGAACCGGAAATTTGATTCCATGCCTGTCGCTATGGGAAGCACCGACCGCAACAGCTATTGTGATGAAGTGGCTCGCGTAGTCGGGACTCTGCGCGAAAGAGGCGGCAAGACGGTGATATGCCGGCAGATATGCGGCAGTTTCAGTCGATTCGAGCCGTTTGAGATGGCTACGGAGTATTTCGCCGCATTCCCCGACATGTTCTGTTTCCTTTTCTTTCATCCCTCGACGGGCTGGTGGATGGGCGCGAGTCCCGAACTTCTTCTTGAGATAGACGACAACGACACGGGGCATACCCGCGCGCTTGCCGGAACGCGCCGTACCGACGACACTTCTGAATGGAGTGCAAAGAACGTAGTCGAGCATAATATTGTTGTGGACGATATATGCCGACGTGCCGCCGTAGCCGGATACGGTTATTCTGCTCATTCCGCGGAAACGGGCACGTTGACTTACGGCAAGATAGAGCACCTGTGCACGCCCATAAGCATAGAGCGCGCCGGAGGTGTCGACATGCACGAAATAATAGGGGCGATACATCCTACGGCTGCTGTAGGCGGTTATCCCGTGGCGACGGCAATCGAAGAGATTGACCGAACTGAAAGTTTTCCGCGGTATTTCTACGGAGGCACCCTCGTGACACCGCGGCTCGCCTACGTCGTGCTACGCTGCGTGCATTTCGATTCGCAACGATGGTGCGTCTACACGGGCAGCGGCATTACAGCCGACTCCGACCCCGCTGACGAGTGGGGCGAGACTCAGGCAAAGGCAGCTCCGCTGCTTGATATTCTGAAAAAATACTGACAAACAGCCGTCTCTCCTATGAACGATTCATCCCGTCATCTTTTTGTACTCGCGGCGCTCTCGCTGGGCTTGCTCGTGCTGCTGTCGGCAGTGCCGTGGAGCAGACTGACGGGCAACATTATCAAGGATTTCAATCTTTTCGAGGACCTTCTTGAGACGAAGACACTTGCTGAGGCTCCGACAGAAGATTTTACAGAAGTACAGGCAGAAGGTGGAAGCGATGGCGACATAGCCGCGATAGCGGACAGTATCGAGGTAGATACGGCAGCTACCGACAGCGTGTTCATGCCAGTTATCGAGGAAGCGCCTGTGACAGACGGCTACGTGATGATAGAGAACTACACAGGCGGCGTGCCGTTCGCTAAGTTCCGCGCCGCGCTCGCTCAGGCAGGCGGTCGTCTGGCGCGCGTTGCCGTGGTGGGCGACTCATATATCGAGGGTGACATCTTCTGCCAGAACCTGCGTGAGATACTTCAGCAGAGATATGGCGGCAATGGCACCGGATTCCTGCCCGTACACTCCGATTTTCCCGGTTTCCGCAAGACTGTCCGACAGAGCGACAGCGGCTGGAAACTTCACGACATACGCACTTTTGCCCGGCGCGACAGTCTGCGGAACATAGCCTGCTCCTATGCAAAGTCTGTGGGTGCGGCATCGGCGTCATTCAAGGCTACAAACGCATTTCCGGGCGTTTCGGAATGGACGGAATCACGTTTTCTGTTCATAGCTCCCGACTCTTGCAGCGTTAGGCTCAGCACATCTGGAGCTTCGCAGAGTTTCGAAGTGTCGCCGTCCCCGCAGGTGCAGATGCTGTCCTTGTCGGGTCTGACAGACCGCTTTGAGGTCAGTACAGACGCTCCCGGACTTGTGGCGCTCGGCGTATGTCTTGACAGCGGTGCGGGCGTCCAGGTCGACTGTATGTCGGTTCGCGGCAACTCGGGCATGGGGCTGAGGGCGATGAACGCCGACCTGTGCGCGCAGATGTCACGTTATGTAGGCTACGACCTCATAATACTTGAGTTCGGCATGAACGCAATAACTCCCGGGCAGAACGAGTACGAAGGCTACTATCTCTCCATGCAGAAAGCAATTGCCAAGGTCCGCGCATGCTATCCCGAAGCCGACATACTCGTGATGGGCGTGGGCGACCGTGGTGTGAAGAACGGCACGGCTGTGGAATCGCTCAGCGACGCCAAAATCATGGGGCAGGTACAGCGGCGTCTTGCGCGCAAGACCGGTACGCTGTTCTGGGACACCCGTGCTGCGATGGGCGGCGACGGCGCTGTGGCGGAGTGGCGCAAACGCAAGCTCGTCAATGCCGACTACATACACCTGAACCATGATGGCGGCGCGGAACTCGCCCGTCTTTTCGACAAAGCATTACAGATTTCTTTAAATGAATAAATATCTCTCCTTAATATTACTGACAGCCCTGTCCGCATTCTTATCGACGGCACGTGATGCCGACGACCAGCTCGGCGAGCGTCTCAATCCCGTCATCGAGGCGGAGGAGGACATCGCTGTCGATTACTCCGCGTACCCTTCGGTGCGTCTGAGGCACAACATCGTCAATCTCAACAATGACGACTGGTCGGCACTGGGCAGGAAATACCGTTCGGCGCTTGCCGGCGACTCGCTTTTCACCGTCGTATATCTCGGCGACAGCCACGTGCAGGCTGATTTCGGCGGATCGGTGCTCCGCCGACGCCTGTCGCAGAACCGTCCTGCCGGACGCGGATTGCTCATACCTTTCCGGCTTGCAGGCACCAACGAACCGCTCGACTATACTTTCAAACTTCAGTCGCCGTACACCGCATCGAAACTCATGCGCTCACCGTGGAGCACCGAGATGCCGTTTACGGGCATAGCGCTGAAACCGGACGGAAGGGACTTCACGTTCAGCATAAGTTCGGCGACGCCTGCAGACCGCCTGCGTTTCCATACTCTTGGCTCCTGTGTGTCTGTCCGTCAAGTACTTGCCGACGGGGTAGAGCAGCAGTTCGGCACATATATGGACAGCGACGGCTTGCTGTGCATGTCTCTTCCGGCGCTTTCGAACAGTTTCGAAATCAGTCTGAG
>JAGBDG010000182.1 GCA_017937625.1 Muribaculaceae bacterium
GGATGATACTCATCGCAAACATCGCAGTAGGTGTAGTATTCATTGCGGCAACTCTCGCAAACGTAGCGTTCATGCCCGTGACTGTCGTAGACGCGGTACGTGTCGTCGCAATACTCGTCGCAGTCATCGCAAGTGTATTCGCCGTGATTGTTCTCCGGGTTGCAGTCATCGCAATAAAGGCCGGAGGAAATCTCACATCCACAACGGATGCACAGACCAGCCTCGCCAACTGTGAGATAATCGCCGTCCGCATCGTAATCGGCTCGGAGGCTGACCTTTCCGTCGAAATTTTCGTAAGTCCAGTCTGCGTAACCGCCGAAGTCGGGGTGGATATCAACGTAGCCTTCTCTGCCGTTCAGATACGGGGCGGTCTTCCACAGATTCGGAACATTTTCCAGCATGGAAATCTCGCGTTGAACCAGATCGCGGTACAGCTTAGAATCCTCGGCGGCGCCGTAAACTCCTCCGGCGGTGTTATACATTCTGCTCTGCATCAAAATACCGCTGCCGGGTCTGTATGCGAAAATCTGTCTGGTGGTCTTTCGATTGTTCAGAGTTTCGGCATCTTTCGGATCGGCAACGGTGAAAACGATGAATGTGACTTCATCCCTCGCGTAACCAGCGCAGCCGCAGTTGTACTCATATTCTGTGGAGTTAAACGAATGGCAGCTCGTCAGGGTGTTGCCGCGCTGGTCACATTTGGGATTGCTCATGGTCAGGAAATGACCGGGGTTGATGGAGACAAACAGTTTGAAGCTGAGCTTCTTCGAGGTCAGCTCGTCTGCAAACTGCGCGTAGAGTCTCTGGAACTCGCTGCCCGCAGTTTCATCGGCAACGCCGAGATGCTGGCAAATCGCTTTGAAAACTCGGCTGGGTTTCTTGCTGGGCGCGTAGGCTTTCGGCGCCAGTCGATTGATCGCCGCCACATACAGTTCCGGTCGGCTGAGATCCGGATCGGCGAAGAACTCGATGGCGGCGTCAATGTCGTTGCGAACGGCGTCGCCCGCAGACATTCTCGCCGGACGCAGAATATCTCTTGCGAGACTTCTGATTCTGCTGTAATCGGGATCGTGGGTTCGGGTTCCGTTGATTACGAGCGCGTCCAGTTCTTCATCCCACACGGGAGACTTGCTGAACAGCTCGCGGAGCCCCTGCTTTGCATAGGCACTGTCACGTGCGAGGGTTCGGATGAAAGTATCCGAAACATCATCGAGCACATCGCGCTGATTGGTGTGAGCACCGTAGTCTTCCAACGCATTACGGATATTCCGTTCCGCTCTCTCGATAATCTGCTGCATTTCCATTTGTAATTTACCTCCTCAACATTCCATCATTGATGTAGTTCGCAAAGATCCAGTTGCGGCAGGTGCGCTGCCGCTTGGTGAAATAACCGGGCGGGTTGGGTTTGTAATCTGCGAACTCAACCCGTCTGGCATCGGTGATCGTCAGCTTGATGTTGTCGTTCTCGACGAAAACCGTCTCGCCGGGTGCGGGAATGAACGCCACGTGCGTGTTCTGATGCCAGTTGAAACCGGCGCTCAGACCGCAGAGATAATAGGCAACTGCCTTGGGGTTCTCGATCACGTCAATGTCGATGAGCGCCTTGGGCTTGTTCAGGGTTCCGTAGTAAACCCGGTTGTCCTTGCCTCCGATGAAGCACTCCGCACAGCATTTGTAGATGTTCACCTTGCGGATGTCACGGAGCCAAAAGAATTCGTGATACCTCTTGACTTCCAACGTCAGGTGCATTATTTAGCCTCCTTCTTCTTTCGCCCGCGCTTCTTGGGAGCGGGCTTTTTTGCTTTGCTCTTTTTGGTGACGGGCTCGCTCACCGTCCAGCCCAGCTGAACCTTGAAGCTGCCGTCGCCCATCTTTTCGATGCCACAGGTCCAGCCATCGCCGCTGACGGAAATTTCGTCATCCTCGCGGTTGGCGTTCTCGGCGGCGCTCTCGATCTCAGCGATTGCGCCCTCTGCCAAAGTCTGAAGCGCTTTCGCAGCGTCCAGATACCTGTTCAGCCAGAACGCCGCTTTCTTGTAGCTGCGGACTGTGTAGGTTGCGGTCGCTTGGCAACGCCCCGAACCGATGAGAATGTCCATCACATTCTCGTTCTCGTCGAAGTTTGCCTGACCCGGCTCGTGGACTTTCACCCATCTGCCCTGTTCAAGTTCTGCCATTTGTTTGTCCTCCTTAGATTTGATTCGACCTGCCATCATCGGCACCGGGCGGTCAACCTCCGGTGGACGCCTTTTCAGGCGTTTCGGCTCTACCCGACTCAAAGTGTTTTGCTCAAATGCAGCTAACCATTGAAATGGTCAGCTCGCTTTGCCTATATTCTTCACTGCCGCCACAACCTTGGCTGCTTCCTCGTAGCCTCTGTGGTAGGTGTAATATGCCACGGAACTGGCGGTCTCGAACACTCCGTCCATCGGCTTATCCATCTGCTGAAGAACCAGCGGGATCTTGCTTTTCTCATCGGCTACGATCTCGGCTTCGATCTTTCCGGTGTTGTGGTAGGTGGTCTTCACGCAATACCATTGCGGGCACTCGCTCCATTCTCTGTATTCGATTTCGCTCTGGATGCAACTCATTTCAGCGGCTGTCTTCATTCTGTTTTCCTCCTTGTTCTCGTCGGGCTTTTCTTCTTTACTTACATTCATATTATATCACTTTAAGTCGTGTTTGTCAAGGCTTTTCGGAAAATTTTTCGGGAAAAATTTTTCTGAAAAGGGCGACCGGGCGTAAAAAATCAGGAGCCCACCGGTGTCGGCGAACTCCTGATTCTTCACTTCTTGTGCTTCCACGAGCCGATAGCCTCGATGCCAAACAGCAAAACAGCCATGTCCTCCATCGCACGGTTGATGTCCCGATAGAACGTCCGCTTGTCGATGTTGAGCTGCTCAGCGATGTCGTCCACGCTCATGCGCTTCGGGTCGATGTACCGGAGGTAAAGTGCCTTCCACCTCCGAAGCTCGTCCGGGTTCACAGCCTCTTGGCACATAGCTTCGTAGGCTGCCACCATCTTATCGACGTGGCTCATCATCAATCCGGTCTTCCGGCGCATCGAGCAGATGGAACTAACTTCCAGCACCTCCGGCTTGATGTGCGCGTAGTGCGCTTTCAGCTTCCGGTAGTTCTTCATCAACAGGTCAACGTCGTGGTATCGAACGTCGAACTCCTCGTCGATGATCTCATCACGTTTGGCGAGAACCTCCGCTGTCGTGACCCTTACGATCTCGGCAATTTCTTCTTTGTTCACGCAAATCACCTCCCTTTTTTAACTGCGTAATTTATTGATGCGGACCCGCAAGGCGTCCATCAGGGCGTTCTGCATATCGCCCTTGTCCTGCAAGGCTTCGGCGACTGCTACGTCCATCCCGCCTTGAACGACCAGCCGGTGAATGACAACCGGATGCTCCTGCCCGTTGCGGTGCAACCGCTTATTTGCCTGTTCGTACTGCTCCAAGCTCCACGTCAACCCGAACCAGATCGCGTGATGCCCGCCTTGCTGAAGATTGAGACCGTAGCCGCAGCTCGCAGGATGCGCCAGCAGAACGTCGACCTCCCCGTTGTTCCAGTCCTGCTCATCCTTCGCCCGGGAATAGACCCGAACCCGCAGGTCGTATTTCGCCAACGCCTCGACCAGCCGATCTCTGTCGTGCTGGAAATTGTAGAACACCAAGGCGTGTTGCCCGTTCAGCTGCTCGATCAATTCCAAGAAGGCGTCGATTTTGCAGTCGTGAACGTGACAGGCAACCTTGTCCTCGTCGTAGATCGCGCCGTTGCAAAGCTGAAGCAGTTTGCCGGTCAGGACTCCTGCGGTGCCAGCCGTGATCGTGTTCTCGTCAACCTGCAAAAGCAGGTCGTTCTCCAACTGCGTATAGGCTTTCGCCGCCGCTGCGTCCAACGCCACGGGAATATCGTTGAACAGAACATCCGGCAAGGTCAGGTAATCAGAGGCTTTCATGCTGATGCAGATGTCGCTGATCGCCTGTTTTATCATCTCGAAACTTCCGTCCTTCGGCGTGTAGTTGAAAATTGTCGTGCGATTTCTCCTGCCGGGGACGAAGTATTTGTCTCGATAAGCTCCCAGAGTGTTGCCCAATCTGGCTCCACCGTCCAAGAGGTAAATCTGCGCCCAGAGGTCTTCGAGACCATTGCTGGACGGAGTGCCGGTCAGCTCCACGATGCGCTTGATCCGACTGCGAACTAACTTTAGTGACTTGAAGCGCTTGCTGGACGAGTTCTTGAAGCTCGAACTCTCATCCAAGACCACCATATCAAACGGCCAGCTGTTCTTGAAATGATCCACCAGCCAAGTCACGTTCTCCCGATTTATCACGTAGGCGTCTGCGGGAGTATTCAGCGCCTTGATTCGTTGAGTGGCTGTGCCGAGGATCGGAACGACCCGAAGCATTTTCAGGTGGTCCCACTTTTTAGCCTCCGTCGTCCACGTGGCTTCGGCAACCTTCTTCGGTGCTACAATGAGGGGCTTCGCAACTTCCCATCTGTTATATCGCAGCTCGTGAATGGCGGTCAGGGTGATAACCGTTTTGCCCAAGCCCATATCGAGGAATAAGCCGACAGCTCGATTGCACACGATACTGTCGATGCAATACTGCTGGTAGGGGTACGGGTTAAAGATCATTCTGCATACCTCCAATTTCAGCCAGCAGCTGCTTGACCTCATCGAGCCCTTTTACAACGCGAACATCTGCTCCTCTTTTTTGCATCTGCTCAATCGTGTATCTTTGGATCTTCGCCAAGCGACCGGTTTCGGTCTTCAGCTCTGCAAAAATAATTCTCCCGGTGGCGGTGATGATGAGCCTGTCTGGAACCCCCGGTGTACCGGGACTTACGAACTTCACACACATACCGCCCAACTTTTTCACGCCTTCAACGAGGTGCCTTTCTATACGACTTTCATTCATCTTGTCCTCCTGAAACATCGCGCGCGCGTAATTATGCGCGGGTTAGGCGGATTAGGCGGGTTAGAGAAGTGCGTTACTCCTCTAATCCCTCTAATCTCTCTATTTTTAGGATTTATAGAAATCAATGTTTCAATGTTTCAAAACCCCTAAAACCCTTGATATACGGGCGTTTTTGCTGAAACATTGGGTGAAACATTGCCGAAACATTGAAACATTCGCGGCTGAAACATTGGCTTGAATTTCGTGCCTAAACTTTGAATTTCGTGCCTAATACTTGAAATCTCGCCGAATGTTTCAGCCCAATGTTTCAGCGACGGAGGAAGCCTCTCTGATACCCGCAGTACCCAAATCGCAGACCGTTCGGGGTCTTTTCCCACCCCGGCATCGCCCGCAAAATGTCGTTGATCTCCGTGGACTCCGAGTACCGGAAATCTTTCGGCTGTCCTCCGAAAGCCTCGCACCAGACCTCCAATGCACAGATGCGGTCTCTCGGAACAAGTTCGACTTCTCCCTCCACCGTTCCATTCAGGAACATCCGGCGCTTGTCGAGATTCCACTTTTGCCAGTCCACCGGAACAGGGCGATCCACGAAATCGAGGATGATGCCCTCCTTGCTGCTGACCTCTCTGTGGGACTCCTGCACCTCTCGTGCTTCGGCTTCCAGTGCCCCCGTGAGAAACAAGCTCTCGCCCAATCGCCAGCGCATCACTGCCTCTGCCCATATCTGATCCACCTCTCCATCGAGATACTCCCACACTGTTTTGATGCGCGGCACAACACCTACATCCACCGGCCAGAAGCGCCGGTTGCCCGTGCGGTCTCTCAGGAACGCCGAAGTATTCGTCGTGCCGAAGAACACGCAGCAGCGCGGAATATCCTTCACGTGCCGCCCGTAGGCGGCTCTGAAGCGGTCAGCCCGAAGGGACAGGAACTGTTTGATGCGGGCAACGTCCGTCTGCCTGAAAGCGTCCAGTTCGCCGATCTCGACCAGCCAGACGCCTTGGAGCAATTCGCTGGCTTCCTTTCCCTCGAAGGTACGGATGCCGTCGTTGAACCAGCCCTTGCTCATTTTATCGAGGAGCGTGGACTTACCGATGCCCTGTGGTCCTGCCAGAATCAGCATCGTGTCGTACTTGCACCCCGGCTCCATCGCTCTCGCCACCGCAGCGACAAAAGCCTTGCGTGTGACAGCTCTGGTGTAGGGCTTATCCTCGGCGCCCAGATACTCGATGAACAGAGTGTCCAGACGCGGGTGTCCGTCCCACGTCAGGGAGGACAAGTAATTGCGGACATCGTTAAACTTGTGCTTGTCGCTGTGCAGTGAGAGTGCGCCGTCGATCTTGCCGTTGCCGGTGATCTTGTAGACCTTCTCGAAGTACCAGTACAAACCCTGATTGTCATTGTCCGTCCATCCGCGCCGTTTCTCGAAGACGCTCCACGGCAGGTCGCCGAGAACCTCTCCGCGTCCAGCGAACTCGTTCAGGGCGAACTTGCCTTTCAGGTTCGGGTCGTTTTCGAGGATCAGCCAAATGTTGTCGATGGTGGCTTTGATCGTGCCGGTCTGGTTGTTGAGTTCCAGATTCTGCGTCCATTCAAAGCCGCCGTCCTCACCGGCACCAAGAGCCTCAGAGGTGAGTCCCGTGAAATCGCTGACCGCAGAGTCGGCTCTTTCCTTCGCAAGCTGCCGGGAGACCCGAACGTCTTCCACAGCGAGGTTGCACATCAGCGTGTAGGATGGGAGCCGGTTCGTGGGGGTATTGGGGTCAGCACCGTCGTCCCGGTCTCCAAACTTGTGCAGACGCACCATATCGAAGGCGTTCACGAGCTTTCCGCAACAGGGGTCAGTAGAGTGGTGGGAGTAAAGGAACATCCCGTTGTCGTAGACCACTGCGCCGCCCGTGGTGCTGCCTCCGAGATACGTGAAGCGTCCTCGGGAATTGTCTACCGGCTCGTAGATACCGTCGAGGTAGGTGTCCATCGCGCCGTAGATGTCGTATGTGCGGCAGAACGCACCCACCACACCGCTTTTGCTGAGTGGGTCGCTCTGCTTCATCGCCAGCTTCTTGTAGGCGTTGTCAGCACCGGGAACTTGGGGCCACTTGGAGATGTCCCGCCAGTCGCCGATGAGCTGATTCAGTGCGTCCAGCAGACCGTCTACGGACAACATCGGCTTATCGCCGAACACGAACACGTATTCACTGTCTGCACAGCAGCTGGGCCAGTACATCAGGCGGGTCGCTTCAAAAGTGGTCGGATCGGCGAACTCAATGCCGATGCTTGCCGCCATATACCGGGCGCACGGTTCATATTCATCCGCCGTGGCGGAGCGGTCGAGAGGCAGCAGAATACGCAGTCTCGGGCTCGCCGGGGCGTGTTTTCGAGTGGAGTAGATGCAGTAGCCGCAGCCAAGCGCATCCACTCTTTTGAGGATCTCAGGCGTTCCTCCGGGGGGAATCGTGTCGAAGTCGAGCGTTATGATGTCACGCCCGGTCACTACGCCAGCTCTGCGGCGAGGACCCGCCAGACTGCCCGCGACGAAGCCGCCGATGTCTTTTCGGTCGTCCTGTTCAGATTTTTTGAGGGCAAGGTATTCCTGCATCGTTTCTGTAGAACGACTCGGAATACGGAGCTTCTCATAGAACTCTGACAGCATGATGATCTGCGGCTGCCAGTTCACGCTTTTTCGGTTGTTGCCTACGGTAATCGTAATTTTGCGGTCATACTGCACTTTTCACCCCTCCTTTCGCCTGAACGTATAATCAACATCACCTTCGTCAGTCCTTTCTGAAGAAGTCGCCCACCCAGCCGTCGGCGTTCAGCGGAAGGTCTGGTGCCCAAGGGATAGGGCGGGTCATAATCTCGACCACCGCGTCAAGGTCTGCGCGATCAGCAGGACATTCGATGACTACTTCGTCGTGAACGTGGAAGACAACCGGAAATCCAGCTGCTTCCAGAGCCTCAATCGCTACGGCAAGGCAATCTCTGGCGATTGCCTGAACCGCGTTCTCCACGAGTTTCCCGCCGTAGGTTTCCAGCTCAGTCCACTGTTTTGTCGTCTGGCTCACGCCTCGGTAGGCTATGGAGGGGCGGTTCCATTGGTTGTAGCCGATGGAGGGTTTTGCGTAATATAGCTTGCGTTTGCTGGGCAACGTGATCGTCAGGAAGTCCAGCTGATTGGCGGCGTCAAACTCTCTCGCCAGCACCAGACCTCGAACTCCCACCGGATGCCCGTCCTGAATGACAGAAACCGCAGCACTTTCGAGGGAATACCACAGATCAACGATGCGCTTGTTGGACTCACGCCAGCGGGAAACGATGTCCGGCAGATCCTCCTCCGGGATGCCCATTCGGAGGGCGCCCATTGCGATCAGAGCGCCGGAGCTTCCTTGATAACCAAGCGCCAGTTCTGCGACCTTGCCCTTCTGCCGAAGCTCGTATTCGGGGTTGCCCTTCTTGATGCGTTCCAGCGGAACACCAAACATCTGGCTGGCAGAGGCTTCGTAGATTTTGCCGTGGGTTCTGAAAACTTCCAAGCGCCACTGTTCTCCGGCGAGCCATGAGATCACGCGGGCTTCGATGGCGAGGCGTGTCAGAAGAA
>JAGBDG010000017.1 GCA_017937625.1 Muribaculaceae bacterium
ACGAAGATGGTGACTACAATGCAGGGTACCAAAAAGAAAAAACTTGTCAAATATCTCTATGACCTGGGCAGCTGTACTTTCTGCCAGCTGTGCGTGAGCAACTGTCCGACAGGCGCCATCGAGTTCAACAACGACTTCGAGCAGGCGGTATTCACCCGCGACGCTCTTGTCAAGCAGCTCAACTACCTCCCCGAGGAAGAAGAGCCGGAACCCACTCCCGAGCAGCTTGCCCAGATAGAGGCAGAGCGCCAGGCGAAGATAGCTGCCGCCAAAGCCGCAGCCGCCGCTAAGGCAGCCGCAAAAGCAGCCGATGCTCCCGCCGCGCCCTCAACAGATGAAAATAAATAAACCGATATGGAATCAACAGGAAGCTTAATCTTGTATTTTATCGTCGCTTTGTCGATGGTAGTATTCTCAGTGATGGCTGTGACGACGCGCAAGATCCTGCGCGCCGCAACCTACCTGCTGTTCACCCTTTTCGCTGCCGCCGTGGTATATTTCATGCTCGACTATGAGTTCCTCGGAGCGGTTCAGATAGCGGTGTACGCAGGCGGCATTGTGGTGCTGTTCGTTTTCGCCATTCTCCTGACGAGCCGTCCGGGCGACAACACCGAGCGCCTTACTTCGCGCTCGCGCGTTCTCGGCGGCATTGCCGCGGCGCTGACGCTTGTCGTCGCCGGATATGCTCTCGTGAGCCGCTGCGCCATTGCTTTCGCAGCGCGTCCGGCAATGGAGAACCCCGACATGGAGACTATAGGACAGACACTCATGGGCACCGGTCACGGTCAGTACCTCCTGCCGTTCGAGGCAGTCAGTGTCCTGCTCCTCGCATGTATAATCGGCGGTGTGGTCATCGCCCGTAAACGTTGATAACTATGGAACTGACAGCAATATATTACCTTCTGCCGGCATTGTTCATGTTCTGCTGCGGCGTGTACGGTTTCATCACGCGCAAGAACATGATAGCCATGCTCATCTCCCTTGAGCTGATGCTGAACGCCGTCGACATCAATTTCGTGGTGTTCAACCGTTTTCTTTATCCGGGGGCTTTCGAGGGCATGTTCTTCACCCTGTTCGCGATAGCGATAGCCGCCGCGGAGACCGCGCTTGCGATAGCTATCATCATCAACATCTTCCGAGCCGTCCGCAACATCGACGTGCGCTCGCTTAACGAAATGAAATTCTAAGCACTATGGATGTCACAATACCAATATTGATTCTGAGCATCCCCATGTTCATGTTTGTGTTCCTGGGTCTCCTGGGCATGAAGATGACGCACAAACTGGCGGGTGTGCTCGGCTGCCTGGGCATGGGAACAGTCCTGCTGCTTTCCTACTACACGGCGTATGTCTACTTCTTCAGCGGCGCGCCCGAGTTCGTCAACGCTGCGGGCGAGCGTCTGCAGTACCTTGTATTCGACCAGACGTGGCTGCAGTTTACCGATAAGCTGACAATCAAGATAGGATTCCTCCTTGACCCGATTTCGGCAATGATGCTTGTGGTGATCTCCACCATCTCGTTTATGGTGCATCTCTACAGCATGGGCTATATGCGCGACCATCACGGCGTCTATGAGCACGGCTTTCAGCGCTTCTACGCTTTCCTGAGCCTCTTCAGCTTCTCGATGCTCGGTCTTGTCGTAGCTCCGAACATCTTCCAGATGTACATCTTCTGGGAGCTTGTGGGCGCTTCGTCGTACCTTCTCATCGGCTTCTACTACATCAAGCCGTCGGCAGTGTCGGCGTCGAAGAAGGCTTTCATCGTCACACGCTTCGCCGACCTGGGCTTCCTCATCGGCATTCTTGTACTCTCGTACTATACCGGCACATTCAACTTCACAGAGCTTACCTCGGTTCCTGTCGAGGGCATAGCAGGTGTCACTCAGATTGACCTCGGCACCGCCGAAGGCGTCCGCGGCATCTTCGCCAACAGCGCCGCTCCCATGTTCATGGGCGCATCGGTGCTCACATGGGCTCTGGTGCTCATCTTCATGGGCGGCATGGGCAAGTCGGCGATGCTTCCGCTGCACATCTGGCTGCCCGACGCTATGGAAGGTCCTACTCCTGTCTCGGCACTTATCCACGCCGCCACCATGGTCGTGGCAGGTGTCTATCTCGTGGCTCGTCTCTTCCCGCTCTACCTCATGGAGGAAAGCGCTCTTGTGATAATCACAGTCGTAGGCGCAATCACGGCATTCTACGCCGCAGTCGTGGCATGCACGCAGATCGACATCAAGCGAGTGCTCGCCTTCTCGACAATCTCGCAGATAGCCTTCATGATGGTATCGCTCGGCGTGGCACGTCCCGAAATCCACGAGGGACTCGGCTATATGGCTTCGATGTTCCACCTGTTCACGCACGCCATGTTCAAGGCGCTCCTCTTCCTCGGCGCCGGCGCCCTCATCCATGCAATCGGCTCCAACGACTACACCGCGATGCACGGTCTGCGCAAATACATGCCCTGGACACACATCACCTTCCTCATAGGCTGTCTCGCCATAGCAGGTATCATTCCCTTCTCGGGCTTCTTCTCGAAGGACGAGATTCTGAGCTCCTGCATGGGCTACGACTGGGTGGCATACATCTGGATGTCGCTTGTAGCCGGTCTGACAGCTTTCTACATGTTCCGTCTCTACTACCTCATCTTCTGGTGGAAGGAACACAAGATACCCGAAGGACACCATGCACCGCATGACCAGCCCTGGACAATGACCCTGCCGCTCGTATTCCTCGCAGCAGTGTCGTGCGTAGCCGGTTTCATTCCGTTCGGCAACCTCGTCAGCTGGAACGGTCATCCCTACGACTTCATGGAGCACTTCGACTGGAGCGTCGCTACCGTCAGCCTCATCGTGGCTCTCCTCGGTATCGGTCTCGCCACAGTGATGTACCGCAAGGAAAACAGTCTTCCCGAGAAGTTCCGCAACGCCATGCCGGCTCTGTGGACATGGGCTTATCACCGCTTCTACTGGGACGAACTCTATATGTTCATCACCCACCGCATCATCTTCGGCTGCGTATGCCGCCCGCTCGCATGGTTTGACCGCCACATCATCGACGGTACCATGGACTCCTTCGCGGCTATCACCAACAAGATGTCGGATGTCATCAAGCCTCTGCAGTCCGGTCAGATTCAGATGTATGTCTGGTACTACCTCGTGGGCGCGCTCGCGCTTGGCGGCATTACAGTACTCTGTCTGTTATGAACATTATCGGTGCATTAAAATAAAATCAGTTATCACATGTTTTCCAATATACTAATTTATTTCGTAGTCATCCCGGTGGTGATGCTCGCCCTTCTGGGTCTGTGTCGCGACGTCAAGCAGATCCGCGCGGTAGCCGTCACAGGTTCCCTGGCTCTGTTAGGTCTGTCGATCTACCTGCTGGTTGACTACCTCGGTCTCCGCCAGACCGACTCTGTGTCGCCGATGCTGTACACAGACTCATGGACATGGTTCGCTCCGCTCCACATCAACCTCGCGGTCGGTGTCGACGGCATCTCCATAGCAATGCTCATCCTGTCGTCGGTAATCTTACTGACAGGCTCGTTCGCCTCATGGAAGATTGACCAGCCCAAGGAATTCTTCCTCTGGCTCGTCCTCCTGTCGACGGGCGTGTTCGGCTTCTTCATTTCGGTGGACCTCTTCACGATGTTCATGTTCTACGAGGTGGCTCTCATCCCGATGTATCTTCTCATCGGCGTTTGGGGCTCGGGCCGCAAGAACTACTCGGCAATGAAACTGACCCTTATGCTGATGGGCGGCTCCGCCTTCCTGATGCTCGGTCTTATCGGTATCTACTATCACTCGTCGCCCGAGGGCAGCCCTCTGACATGGAACCTTCTCGAGATTGCAAAGAACGACGCCATCCCGCACAGCTGGCAGCAGTTCCTCTTCCCGATGACCTTTGTAGGCTTCGGCGTTCTGGGCGCCATGTTCCCCTTCCATACATGGAGCCCCGACGGTCATGCTTCGGCACCTACTGCTGTGTCGATGCTCCACGCCGGCGTGCTGATGAAACTCGGCGGCTACGGATGCTTCCGCGTCGCCATCTATCTGATGCCATACGCCGCTCACGAGCTGTCGTACATCTTCCTCGTCCTGACCGGTATCTCGGTTGTCTACGGTGCGTTCTGCGCATGCGTCAAGACCGACCTCAAGTATATCAACGCCTACTCCTCTGTCTCGCACTGCGGTCTGGTGCTGTTCGCCATCCTGATGCTCAACACCACGGCAATGACAGGCGCAATCATGCAGATGCTCTCGCACGGTCTTATGACGGCATTGTTCTTCGCCCTCATCGGTATGATCTACGGTCGTACACACACACGTGAGATTACCCAGATGGGCGGCATGATGCAGATTCTGCCTTACCTCTCGGTATGCTACGTGATAGCCGGTATGGCGTCGCTCGGTCTCCCCGGACTTAGCGGTTTCGTAGCCGAAATGACAATTTTCGTCGGTTCGTTTAAGGCAGGCATGGCTGACTACCTCGCAGGCGCCGGCTCGCTCCGACTGGTGTTCACCCTCGTGGCATGCTGCTCGATCGTAATCACGGCGGTCTACATCCTCCGCGTTGTCGGCAAGCTGCTGTTCGGTCCGGTCTATGACGACCATCACCGCACACTCACGGACGCCACATGGTGGGAACGTCTGTCGACAGCTACCCTGATTGTATGCGTCGCTGCCATCGGTTTCTTCCCGAACTTCTTCAGCGACCTTATCAAGACCACTTTCTCGCCGGAAATCTTCCGCGTATTAGGAATCTAAACCCCCAAGAAAAGAATTGCAATGGATTACACTCAATTTTTAGCAATGAAACAGGAAATCGCCCTGCTGGTGGTTTTCCTGCTGGTGTTCCTTTACGACACCTTCATGCCCCGGGGGACGCAGAAGGGTCTGCCCGTATTCACCATCGTACTCATGCTCCTTCTCACAGCTGCCGGCATGTGCAGCCACTGTCTCGGTCAGTCCGGCACGGCTGTAGCATTCGCGGGCATGTACGAGACTTCTTCCGTTATCGCGGCTATCAAGAATATCCTCAACGTCGGCGTTGTCATCGTACTTATCCAGTCGGTGAAATGGGCTAACAGCGAGAACATGCTCATGCGCCGCGGCGAGTTCTACGAACTTCTGCTCGTGACTCTGTTCGGCATGTACCTCATGATATCGTCGCGTCACTTCCTGATGTTCGTCATCGGTCTCGAAAGCGCCTCGCTGCCTCTCGCAGCGATGGTGGCGCTCGACAAGAACCGCTATGAAAGCCACGAGGCTGCCGTGAAATATATTCTCACAGCCGTGTTCTCTTCGGCAGTGTTCATGATGGGTCTGTCCTTCGTCTACGGTCTTACCGGC
>JAGBDG010000183.1 GCA_017937625.1 Muribaculaceae bacterium
ATAGCGGCGTGCGAGGGCGCCCTGCTCATCGTCGACGCCTCCCAGGGCGTACAGGCGCAGACCATCTCGAACCTATACATGGCAATCGACAACGACCTCGAGATTGTGCCCGTCATCAACAAGTGCGACCTCGACTCCGCCAAGCCGGAGGAAGTGGAGGACGAGATCATCGACCTGCTCGGCTGCAAGCGCGAGGAAATAATACGCGCCAGCGGCAAGACAGGCGCCGGCGTCGAGGACATCCTGCGCGCCGTCGTCGAGCGCATACCCGCCCCCAAGGGCGACCCGTCGGCGCCCCTTCAGGCTCTTATCTTCGACTCGGTGTTCAACCCCTTCCGCGGAATCATAGCATACTACAAGATTGTCAACGGCACCATACGCACCAACGATTTCGTGAAGTTCGTGTCGACCGGCAAGGAGTACCACGCCGACGAGATAGGCGTGCTCAAGCTCGACATGTCGCCGCGCAAGGAACTCTCCGCCGGCAACGTAGGCTACATCATCTCGGGCATCAAGACCAGCCGCGAGGTCCGCGTGGGCGACACCATCACCCACGTCGAGCGCCCCTGCGAGAGCGCCATCGACGGTTTCGAGGAAGTGAAGCCCATGGTCTTCGCCGGCGTCTACCCCATAGAGACCGAGGACTTCGAGAACCTGCGCTCCTCGCTGGAGAAGCTTCAGCTCAACGACGCCTCGCTCACCTTCACCCCCGAGTCGTCCGCCGCTCTCGGTTTCGGCTTCCGCTGCGGCTTCCTCGGACTCCTCCACATGGAAATCGTGCAGGAACGACTCGGACGCGAGTTCGACATGGACGTCATCACCACCGTCCCCAACGTAAGCTACCGCGTCTACGACAAACGCGGCACCATGACCGAGGTACACAACCCCTCCGGACTGCCCGACCCGACACTCATAGAGCACATAGAGGAGCCATATATCCGCGCCTCGGTCATCACCACGGCTGAGTTCATCGGTCCGATCATGACCCTCTGCCTTGGCAAGCGCGGCGAGCTCGTCAAGCAGGAGTACATCTCAGGCAACCGCATGGAGATGATCTTCGACCTGCCGCTGGGCGAAATCGTCATCGACTTCTACGACAAGCTCAAGAGCATATCGAAAGGCTACGCATCCTTCGACTACCACCTCCACGACTACCGCGAGAGCAAGCTCGTCAAGCTCGACATCCTCCTCAACGGCGAGAGTGTCGACGCCCTGTCGACCCTCACCCACGTGGACAATGCCGTGACTTTCGGACGCCGCATGTGCGAGAAACTCAAGGAACTCATCCCGCGCCAGCAGTTCGACATAGCCATCCAGGCTGCCATAGGAGCGAAAATCATAGCCCGCGAGACCATCAAGGCTGTCCGCAAGGACGTGACGGCGAAATGCTACGGCGGCGATATATCGCGTAAGCGCAAACTGCTTGAGAAACAGAAGAAAGGCAAGAAGCGCATGAAGCAGATCGGCTCTGTGGAGGTGCCCCAGAAAGCTTTCCTCGCGGTTCTGAAACTTGACTGATGAAAAAAACGTTATACTTAAGATATTACATAACAAAAACATAAAATCATGGAACAAAAAGAATTCGACCGTCTGAGCTATGCCCTCGGTCTGAGCATGGGCAACAACTTCCGCAGCTCCGGCATCGAGACCATCAACGTCCAGGACTTCGCCGACGGCGTTGCCGCCGTCTTCTACGGCGACAAGCCCAAAATGAGCTACGACGACGCCAAGGCCGAGATACAGAAATTCTTCACCGCCCTGCAGGCAAAGCAGGAAGAGGCTGCAAAGGCTATGGCAGAGGTCAACGCCAAGGCAGGCAAGGAATTCCTCGAGACCAACGGCAAGCGCGCCGAAGTGAAGACGACTCCCTCCGGTCTGCAGTATGAGGTAATCACCGAAGGCACGGGCGCACAGCCCAAGGCAGGCGACACCGTGAAGGTACACTACACGGGCAAGCTTATCGACGGCACTGTGTTCGACTCGAGCGTCGAGCGCGGCGAACCCGCCACTTTCGGCGTCACGCAGGTCATCCCCGGCTGGGTGGAGGCTCTGCAGCTCATGAAGGCAGGCGCTAAATGGCGTCTTTTCATCCCCTCGCAGCTCGCCTACGGTCCTAACGGCGCCGGCGGCGTGATTGGTCCCAACCAGACGCTCATCTTCGACGTCGAGCTTCTCGAAGTAAACCCCAAATGACAAACAGAATTAACCGATTTAATATGAAAAAAATCTTATTCGGAGCAATCGCCGTCCTCGGCATTGCCTCCATCAGCTCCTGCGACAAGTGCGGTGACAAAGGCGCTTGCACAAATGATTCTCTCTCTGTCGCCTACGGTAACTATGTAGGAACAGTCGTGAACAGCGAGATCACACAGTACGGCGGCGTCGAGAACCTCGACAAGGACGCCTTCCTCAAGGGCTTCCAGACCATCTGCGCAAGCAACGCCGACAACAAGAATATGCTCATGGGCATGCAGGTGGGCATGCAGCTGATGAACGAGCTCAACCAGCTCAAGGAAAACGGCATTGAAATCGACCGCGACGTTGTCATCAACAACTTCAAGAAAGCTTTCAAGGTCGACTCCGTCAACAGCGTGGAAGTAGCCAAGGCTACCACAGAGTTCCGCCGTCTCATGACCGAGGCTCAGGAAGCCGCACAGGAAGCAGAGGCAAAGAAGAAAGCCGAGGCTCCCGACGCTACGGCAAATGTCGAGGCTGGCAACAAGGCTGTAGAAGCTCTCAAGGCTGAGAACAGCGCCGCCAAGACTACCGACAGCGGTCTTACATACGTCATCGAGACCGAAGGAACCGCTCCCACACCTGACGCTAACGCTACAGTAGTTGTCAACTACTCCGGCAAGCACCTCAACGGCGAGGTATTCGACAGCACCGACGGTCGCGGTCCCGCCACATTCAACCTCCAGGGCGTCGTTCCCGGCTTCCGCGAAGGTCTCATGCTTCTCGGCAAAGGCGGCAAGGCTACCCTCTACATCCCCGGCGAGCTCGCTTACGGCGTCAACGGACAGCCCCAGGCCGGCATCGGTCCCAACGAGATGCTCGTCTTCGACGTTGAGCTTCTCGACATCAATCCTGCCAAATAAGTAAACCTACAAAACACACGCCCCGGAATGTCCGTACACCATGCGGCTCTCCGGGGCTTATGCTATGAAAACGAAGAATCAGTCATCACAGCAGTCCGCCGACAGCAGGCAGGAACTCGCCGTCACACCTCTTGCGGGACACTGGTCGCCGGGTGCCTGCAGCGTCGGGGCGCCCCGCTCGCGCAGGCAGTACACCGTGATATACCACGGCAAGGACAGCCGCTTCAACTCCTGCCAGTGCTCTGACTTCCGCACTGGCGGCAACGGCACCTGCCGGCACATCGCCGCAGTGGCGCAGTGGATGGACAGGAACGGCATGAAGCCCATGCCGCTGCCCCGACGCACGGTGCTCGACATCGACTACACCGCCGGTCGACGGCTCCGTCTGCGCCTTGCCGACAATGCACCCAAGGAGCTTGCCATGGCGGCAATGCGGTTCTTCGATGACGATTCTTACGCCGTCAGCGGCATGATTGCCGGACTGCCGCCGTTCATAGCCCTCGCGAAACGCATCGACCGCTCCTTCCACTGCTGCGGCGACGCGCTCAACTATGTCCTCGAGGAGCGAGACCGTCTGCGCCGCCTCGAGCTCGCCGCCTCACTCTCAGACGAGGAAGCCGCCGGCATCCTCCGCACGACGCTCTACCCCTTCCAGACCGAAGGAATACGTCTCGCTTTCGGTGCCGGACGCGCGCTCATAGCCGACGAGCAGGGGCTGGGCAAGACCGTACAGGCACTCGGCACCGCCGAACTGATGCGGAGCCGCAACATCGCCACGTCGGTGCTCGTCGTCTGCCCCACCTCGCTCAAATACCAGTGGAAAAAAGAGATCGGGCAGTTCACCGGCGCCGCTGTCACCATAGTGGAAGGCAACGCTGCCGAGCGGCGCTCGCTCTATGCTTCCGACACGCCCTACCGCATCGTATCTTACCATACTCTCGCCAACGACATCAGGGCGCTCGGTGGTATCGCCGCCGACGTGCTAATCCTCGACGAAATACAGCGTCTGACCGAATGGAACGCGCAGATTTCGCAGGCTGTGAGGCGCGTCGAATCGGATTACGCGGTCGTAATATCAGGCACCACGCTTGAGAACGACCCCGAAGGACTCGCGGCGGCACTGCGCTTTGTCGACCAGTACGCGCCCGCACAGGCGTGCGTGATACGCCGCCACAAGGCAGACGTCGCGGACCAGCTACCGGCGCGTATCGACAAGACACTATATGTCCCCATGACCCGCGAACAGAAGGAAATACACGACGAGACAATGACCGCCGTCGCGCAGCTTCTCCGCAAATGGCAAAGCTGCCGTTTCCTCTCCGAAAAAGACCGCAAGCGCCTGCTCCTGCTTTCCTCACGGATGCGTATGGCCTGCGACAGCACATGGCTGCTCGACCTCAAGTCGCGCTACGGCACCAAGGCTGGCGAGACCGTGCAGCTCCTGAAGACCATGGCGTCGACCGGAACGGGCAAAGCAGTGGTATTCAGCCGGTGGGACCGCATGACACAGCTTCTCGCCCGCGAGCTTGCCGCCGAGGGAATAGGATTCGAATACATCTGCGGCAACCTGCCGCAGACACGGCGTGCCGATATCGCGCGCCGTTTCGCCGAAGACCCCGCAAAACGCGTTTTCCTCATCACCGACGGTTGCGCCGCCGGGCTTAAGCTCGACAACATATCGCTTGTCATCAACGCCGATCTGCCCTGGGACACCGCTGCCCGCGAGCAGGTGACCGGGCGTATCTGCGGTGCGGCCGGTAATGGCGACATATTCATAATCAATCTGGTTTCTGCCGGTACCATAGAAGAAAAGATGCTCATGGCGCAGCGGTCCGAACCCGGGGCATTCGCCGGCATCTCCGACGGAGGCGAGGACAGCATCACCATAGACGATACCGCACTTGCCCGCATAGCCGGAGCTCTGAGCCTGATAATAGGAGAAGACGCCGAGGCAGGAACCGTCACCGAAAATGACGAGAGCGACGCCGAGCCCGGCAACAACGCACCCTCCGACGAAGAAGAGCTTGCGAGAGCCGGAGCGAATTTCCTGACGGCTCTGGAGCACACCCTGCGCTCGCCGGAGGCTACCGGAAGGCTCCTCGACAGCATACTGAGCACCGACCCCGAAACCGGCGCCACGCAGCTCCGCCTTCCCGTTCCTTCCCGCGACGCCGTCGCCGCCCTCCTCCGCGCCCTCTCCAACCTGCTGAAATAAGCGGGATTACATCATCCGGAGGATGTCGAGGGATTTGAGGGATGTCAGGGGGGCAAGATGCAGGGCGTAATAGCGTAGGATGAGGTCGAGGGCGCGGTTGCGCGACTGGCGCGTGAACGGCAGGTGTCCCGGACGGCTGAGCGGTGTTCGCGCCATCAGCATCATCATGCGAGCCTCATCGCCCTCGAGGCGGTCGTCGTGGAGCGGCGCCGAGCGTCTGAAACGTCCCTCGCGCATGTCGAAGACCGAACCGGGGACGTATTCGCCCGTATCCGGCGCAATACCCGAATAATGGGCGAGCGCATACAGAAAGACTATATGAAAATTGGCGGCGTCGCGTCCTTTCATCTGCGCGAACGCCTCGATGCTGTCGAAAAGAAAATCCGAAATCTCGTCGTCGGGCGCCGACTTGCGCATGAGCAGGTCGAGGACTTCCGCGATAAAGAAAGCCGACATGCCGGTGACAGGCGAGGGATTCATCGCTATGGAGCCGGGCATGGGCATGATATCGCGGACG
>JAGBDG010000018.1 GCA_017937625.1 Muribaculaceae bacterium
CGCCGGCACGCGGACATTGAAATATTGAAAACTAATAATTCTCTGCGAACTCCGAGTGCTCTGCGAACTCTGAGCTACTTCAAAGGCGTCCGCGAGAGCCGGCGCCCTTAGTGGTATGAACTCCTGTTCGGTTGTTAAATATGTATAAGGGGTTGCGGGGGTGGGGGAATTGTCGTAATTTTGTAAGTTATGAAAAAGGACTTGTTATCATATTTCAACATAGTGCTTCTATCAGCGGCTGCTTTCGTTGCGACAGGATGCTCGGAAAAAGACGAGCCTGAACCGCCGAAAGAACCGGGTCTTCGCACCGTTCTTGTCTATCAGGTAGCGAACAACAACCTCGGTTCGTCAGGCTACGACCGCATGGATCTCGCCGAGATGAAAGAAGCAGCCCTTGCGGGACGCATACCCGAAAACAGCCATCTGCTTGTATATAACGCGGGCTACAACAGAACTCCCGTTCTTATCGAGCTCAACAAAAACGGACTGGATACGCTCAAGGAATATAGCCGAGACATCTATTCGGTGCAGTCGGAGCGCATGCTCGAGGTGCTGACCGACGCGCAGACTCTTGCCGGACCTACGAAAGAGTTCGGCATCGTTCTGTGGAGCCACGGCTCAGGCTGGCTACAGGACGGTATAGCCGACCCCGCGGACAATATCACGACAAAATCGTTCGGTTCGGAGAACGGCAGGACGATGAACATATCGACGCTTGCGAATGTCCTCTCGAAAGGTCCTAAGCTGAGCTTCGTCTATTTCGACTGCTGCTACATGGCGTCGGTCGAGACTCTTTACCAGCTCCGCCACGTCGCCCCTGTGATAGCCGCCAGCGCCACGGAGCTGCTTGTCTACGGCATGCCCTACGACAAGAACGTGCCATGCTTCTTCGCCGAGACTCCGGATATCGAGCAGGCGGCCCGCAACACTTTCGAGCTATACGACGCACAGAGCGGCAGCGACCGCACGTGCACAATGAGCGTGACGCGCACGGCAGGACTCGACAGCCTCGCCAAGGCAACTGCCGCGATATACGAACGCGCCCCGCAGCCCTATCCCGCCGACTATACTCCGCAGCGGTTCATGAACAAAGGAATAGTGAACTGCAACTACTTCGATTTCGGGAACTACGTGGAGGCTCTCTGCCTTGACAACGCCGGTGAGGAACGCTTCGAAGGCGCCAAAGCGCTGCTCGACGATTTCCACAAAGCGCTCGAAGGATGCGTGACATACGCCGCCGCGACGCCCAAGCTCTGGAACACCGTGCCCCTCACCTACCACTGCGGACTCTCGACTTACATCCTGATGAACGACGCATACCACCGCAACCAGAACTACTATACCCTGGGCTGGTACGCCGACGTAGCCTCAAAACTAAAATTCTAAACATACTATGCTTCTGCAAATTCCCGGGCTCGCTCCCGAAGCTGTCGCCGACAGCGTTCCTACAGTGAAAGAAGAACTGTCGATGCTCAAATCGCTTCCGGTCGACGAGCTGCTGACATCGATTGTCAACTCGGCTGTGAAATTCGCCATCAACCTCGCCATAGCCTTAGTGGTGTTCTATGTCGGACGTTTCATCATCCGCAAGATACACCGCATAGTCGAGAATATTTTCCGCCGCCGCAATGTCGACCCGTCGCTCTCGACATTTGTCCTGAGCATGGTGGAAGTCGTGCTCTACTTCATCCTGATTGTGACGATAATCGGCATCCTGGGCATCGAGACATCGTCGTTCCTCGCCCTGTTCGCCTCCGCAGGCGTCGCCATAGGCATGGCTCTGAGCGGCACCCTGCAGAACTTCGCCGGCGGCGTGCTCATACTGCTCCTCAAGCCCTATAAGGTAGGCGACTACATCGAGGTATTGAGCTATGCGGGCACAGTCAAGCAGATACAGCTGTTCAACACCATCATTACCACCCCCGACAACAAGTCGATCATCATTCCCAACGGAGCGCTTTCGACAGGCTCGGTCAACAACTACTCGCGCGAGGATTACCGCCGCGTCGACTGGACCATCGGCATCTCGTACGGCGACAGCGTCGACAAAGCACGCGCAGAAATCATGCGCATCCTAACCTCGAACCCGCTTGTCATCACCGATGACGAGAGCCGCGCCCCCGGCGTGAAGGTCGCATCGCTCTCGGAAAGCAGCGTCGACCTGAAAGTGATGGCGTGGGTACATTCGTCCGACTACTGGACTGTGTTCTTCGAGACCAATGAGAAAATATACAACGAGCTGCCCGCGGCAGGCATCAATTTCCCCTTCCCGCAGCTCGACGTTCATGTAAACCAAAACGCCTGACTCCCAATGCGTACTTATCCTATCATCGCACTCGCTTCTGTAGCCGTCGCCACAGGCTGCGGCAACCGCCAGAACCAGCTCGCCTATCCTGAAGCGCCTAACGACAGCACCGTGTACACCTGCTTCGGCATAGAAGTCGCCGACCCATACCGTCCTCTTGAGAACGACACCGCCGCCGCGACGCTCGAATGGGTAAAAGCCGAGAACAAACTTACCCGTGCATATCTCGACGCCATCCCTTTCCGTCAGAAGATACACAACCGCCTCGACACCCTCAACCGCTACACGCGCCAGGGACTGCCCTGGAAAGGTAACGACGGCAAATACTACTATTTCGCCAACGACGGCAAGAAAAACCAAAGCGTTCTCTACCGCATGGACTCGCCCGACGGCGAGGCAGAGGTTTTCCTCGACCCCAACACCCTGAGCGAAGACGGAACCGTGGCGCTGACAGGCGTTTTCCAGAGCCCCGACGGCAAGTACATGGCATATACCATATCGCGCTCGGGCAGCGACTGGACAGAGATCTACGTCATGGACACGGCTACGGGCAAACTGCTGCCCGACCATATCGAGTGGGCTAAGTTCACCGACGCGCAGTGGAAAGGCGACGGCTTCTACTACAGCGCCTACAGTGCTCCCGAAGCAGGCAAGGAATACTCAAACGCCAACGAATATCACAAAGTGTTCTACCACCGCCTGGGTACGCCGCAGAGCGACGACCGCGTGGCATACGAGGACAAGGCGCAACCCCTCCACTTCCATACCGCGACCGTAGCCGAAGACGGCAGCGCCATAGCCATATCGGGCGGTGGCGAAGGCATAGGCGAATCCATAATCCTCGCCGACCTGCGAAAGAACACGCAGGACTGGAAGACCATGGAAGCCTCGCAGGACTATCTCAACTCCATAGTCGAGATTGCCGACGGCAAGGCATACGTGCTCACGTCGAAAGGCGCTCCGCGCAACCGCCTCGTGCTCGTCGACGCCGCCAATCCGTCGGAAAGCAACTGGAAGACCATCCTTCCGGAGGACAAGGACGGCGGCGTTCTCACCGATGTCAATTTCGTGGGCAAGGACCACATCATCGCCGTATACGACCGTGACGCCTCGAACCACGCCTATCTCTACACCAAAGACGGCAAGCTCGTGCGCGAGATAGAGTTCCCCACCTACGGAACGGCATCGTTCTCGACGAGCGGCAAGAACGACGAGGTTTTCTACTCCTTCTCTTCGTTCGTCTATCCTTCGACAATATACAGCTACGACATAGCCACAGGCGAGAGCAAGCTCTACAAGTCGACAGAAATCGCGGGCTTCAATCCCGAGGACTATATCACCGAGCAGGTGTTCTACAAGTCGGCTGACGGAACGGAAGTCCCGATGTTCACGGTACGCCGCAAGGACGTCAAGCCCGACGGCAAGAATCCTGTCTACCTCTACGGTTACGGAGGCTTCAACATCACCCTCAACCCGACATTCAGCGCCAACCGTCTGCTCTGGCTTGAGAACGGCGGCATATACGCCCAGGCTAACCTCCGTGGCGGCGCAGAGTACGGCGAGGCATGGCATCTCGCAGGCACCAAGATGCAGAAACAGAACGTGTTCGACGATTTCATCGCCGCAGCCGAGTATATGATAGACAAGGGCTGGACGACTCCGGAACTCATGACCATAGAGGGCGGCAGCAACGGAGGTCTGCTCGTAGGCGCGACAGTCAACCAGCGTCCCGACCTCTTCAAGGTGGCTATTCCGCGTGTTGGCGTCATGGACATGATGCGCTACCACCTGTTCACCATCGGCTGGAACTGGGCATCGGACTACGGCACATCCGACGAGTCCGAGGAGATGGCACGTTATCTGCTGGGCTACTCTCCCCTCCACAACATCAGCAACGACGGCACGCCGTACCCTGCCATACTCGTGACCACCGCCGACCATGACGACCGCGTCGTGCCGGCACACAGCTTCAAGTACGCCGCCGCTCTGCAGGCTGCGAACACGGGTGACGCTCCCAAGCTCATCCGCATCGACAGCAAGGCAGGTCACGGCGCAGGCAAGCCCATCGCGAAGGTAGTCGACGAATATGCCGACATCTATTCGTTCATCTACCATAACCTCGGCATAACCCCGAAGACAGCCGAATGACAGCTGGAAAAGCGACAACGGCAATAGTCCTCGCGGCGTCATCGGCGATGCTCGGAGGCTGCTTCACCGGCGTGGAGAGCACGCCGCGCATCAACGCCTCCGACGTGAAGCGCGAGCGCGCCGCCGGTGTCTCGCCCGAATCGATGTATCTTGCAGACGTGGCACCTCAGGCGCCGTCGGCATGGCAGTCTGGCAAGGTGTTCCGCGTCACCGACGACAGGATAAGCAGAATCTTCACATCATCCTCGGACAACACCGACAACATGAAGGGTACGGAACTGCTTTTCCACGACATCTCCCGCGCGCGCTCGCTGACAGGCGACGATGCCGCCGAGATACATTTCACCACGCGCGACGGTCGAAACTACTTCTACCGTATCAACGGCATGAGTGTCGAACGGATAGATACGCTCAGCGCTCTTGACATCCCTTTTACCATCGACATGCGTCTTGTCGGCGAGATCGACAGCATCATGCGCGGAAAGGACTTCTTCGTCCGCACTCCGGCATGGTACGACGCGTCGGGCAACCGCAAGGAAAATGGTCTGAGACATATCAAGGTGCATATCGACAGCGTAGTCCCCGGCGACGCCTATTTCCCCGCACTCGTATGCTTCTCCGTGCCGGATTCTACGATGAACCGCAGAGCCGGCGGAGGAGGTCATGCCGTTTTTATGTCGGTCGGCAAGTCTAAGGCGGCGACCCGCAATTTCGACGTGCTTTTCTCATTCGACAGTCCCCGAAAGCAGTATCCCGAAATCAAGGACGACGTCTGGGACCTCATAATCTCCTCCAAAGTGCGCGACGGCATGACGCGCGACGAATGCCGCCTCGCCCTCGGCGCTCCGCCTGAGGTTCTGCGCACCCCGAGCTACGGAGGCATGCGGGAAGTATGGAGCTACTCCGACGGCGTTTTCCTCATTTTCGAAGACGGATACCTGACAAGATTCAGACTTTAGGTCATGAAACTCACTTTTCTCGGCACCGGCACATCGACAGGCGTTCCTCAGCTCCGCTGTCACTGTCCGACATGCACGTCGACAGACCAGCACGACAAGCGGCTGCGCACCTCGGCGATGATAGAGACCGAGCCGGGCGCGCCGAAGCTCCTCATCGACTGCGGTCCTGACTTCCGTCAGCAGATGCTCCGTGAGGACAGCCCCGATCTCGCCGCCGTGCTTCTGACACATACGCATTATGACCATGTCGGCGGCATCGACGACCTGCGCCCCTACTGCCGCACGGCGCCTGACCATCATTTCCCCGTCTATTGCCGCCATGACGTAGCGGAAGACATGCGCTCGCGTGTGCCGTACTGCTTTGCCAAGAAACTCTACCCCGGCGTGCCTACATTCGCCATACACGAGATAGACGCTCCGGAGAAGTTCACCGTGGACATTCCCGGATACAAGCCTGCGGAAATACAGCCGCTGCGCATAATGCACGCCTCACTGCCCATTCTCGGTTTCCGCATCAGAGGACTTGTCTACATCACCGACTGCAGCTCCATCCCTGCCGAAACGCTCGACGTGATACACGGAGCGGACGTCCTTGTGATAAACGCCCTGCGCATCGAGCCCCACCCGTCGCACATAAACCTTTTACAAGCTCTTGACGTTATAAAAGAGACCAGACCGAAGCAAGCGTACCTCACGCACATCGCCCACACGATGGGTCGGCAAGCCGATGCAGAACGTCTTCTGCCGCCAGACGTGCATTTCGCTTTCGACGGTCTTCAGGTCGAATTATAACATCAAGATCTATGACTACGAAAGTTACATTCCTCGAAAACTCCGGCTTCATCGTTGAAACCGAAAAAGAGATCATCGTATTCGACGACTACAAGGATCCGGCACATGCCGTGGTTAAAGCCGTCGAGCATAACCCGGAGAAACCGGTCGTTTTCTTCGTCACACACAACCACCCCGACCATTTCAATCCCGACATCTTCAACCTCGCCCAAAGCAGCAAGCGCATCTATGTGCTTTCGAGCGACATACCATCCCGCGAAGTACACGACTCGATGCCTGTCGACTGGATGAGTGCCGGCGACATCATCGAAGGCATATTCGACGATATTAAAGTCAAGGCATACGGCTCTACCGACGCCGGCGTGAGCTATCTTGTCACCCTCGGCGACGGCACGACAATCTTCCACGCCGGTGACCTAAACTACTGGCACTGGGAAAACGAATCGACAAGCAGAGAAGTTGAAAAAGCGCACAACGAATACAAAACTATTCTCGGTCGAATTGCATCGGAGAACAAACGCTTCGACATCGCTTTCTTCCCCGTCGACGTACGCATGGGCGCCAACTGCGCAGCCGGAGCCGAGGAATTCCTCGAGGCTATCGACGTCAAGAACTTCTTCCCAATGCACTTCAAGGGCAACTACGAAGAGGCATGCGATTTCGAGAACTACCGTCTGCCCGAATCTGTCGCAGAGCGCACGACAATGTACTGCCTGCACAAACCGGGCGAGCACGTCACTCTCTGATTATAAGAAACTGTCAGCCGGAGAGCATGTCTCCGGCTGATTTCAATTCAGTCATCATTATGCCATACACAAGGAATAACATATTCACCACTACGGCGACTTGCCGACGTCCGGTGTTGACGTTCAAGCCGGTGACTACGGCTGATATTCCGCTGCTGCGACCGTTGCTTGCCACTGCTTCCACAAGAAGCTGCGACTACACCACCGGGGGTATATTCATGTGGTCGGATATCTTCGACTACAAATACTGCATAGTACAGGGCTCGCTGTTCATCGAAAGTCTGAGCGAAGACGGCAGCGGGCGAACATCATTTCTCGTTCCAGTCGGCGCGATGCCCATGGAAAGAAAGATCGAGCTTCTAAGAGACTACTGCAGAAGAAAGGACATACCGCTTCTTTTCACGGCTGTTCCCGAGGACATGCTCGAAGCGCTTACGTCCGGTCGAGAGTATCGCACAGAGGAGCTCACCGACTGGGCAGACTATATCTACGACGCCGAATCGCTCGCCACACTCACCGGCAAAGCCTACAACAAAAAGCGCAACCACGTCAACCGCTTTATCGCCGACAATCCTGATTACAGACTCGAGCCCATAAGTTCAGCCAACATAGCCGAACTGAGGCGGTTCTTCGAAGGTCTCGGCATCGAATCGGAGAAAAGCGACCCTGCTATGGCGGAATTCGAGTGGAAAAGATGCGCCGACGTAATCGATAATTACGACGCGTACGGTTTCGAGGGCGCTCTGCTCAGACAGGGCGACGGACGCATAGCGGCATTCACGATGGGAGAGATTTCGGGCGACACACTTGTGCTACATATCGAAAAAATCGAGCACCTTGTGGCAGGCGCCGGCGAGACTATCAACAAGCTTTTTGCCGAACACATGCTCGGCAAGCACAGGGGCATCGCCTATATAAACAGGGAAGACGACGCGGGCGACCCTGGGCTGAGACAGGCTAAAATCTCGTATCATCCAGCATATTTGCTGAAAAAATACAATGTTGAACTGATCTGAATAGCGCCCGGCATATTTTTATTGCAATTTTTTTGCAAAAATTCTTGCAACATTCATTCTATTGTTGATAAATTTGCAGAGTAAAAATCAACGTAAGAATCAACATTAGAAAGAACTTATTGCATAATAAATATGATATTCAATTTTCGAATAGTTTCCGACGAAGAAGATCACTTCAAGCGCGAGATTCAGATTGACGCGTCAGCGACCTTTCTTGACCTTAAAAAAGCCATTTGCGACTCGGTAGGCTATGACAAAAACCAGATGAGCTCCTTCTTCCTTTGCGACCGCAACTGGGAGAAAGAGAAAGAAATAACCTACGAGGACATGGACACCGAGCCGGATCAGGAAGTATGGCTTATGGACGAATCGGTGCTTGGCGACTTTATCGACGACGAAGGTCAGAAACTGCTTTACGTTTTCGACTACTTCACTGAACGCGCATTCTTTATTGAGATGACAAACATCATCACGGGCAAGAGCCTTCTCGAACCAGTATGCTCTCTTTCGATAGGACAGGCGCCTCCCGAGTTCATCGACCTCAAGGACTTCGACGCGAAAGTAGACGCGAAAGCCGCCGCTGCGGCAGAACCCGACCTTGACGAAGATTTCTACGGTCAGGATGGTTTCAACGAAGACGAGTTCGACGCTCAGGGGTTCGACGAGATGACCTTTGACGAATAATCTCCCGAACCTACGACAGACCCGCTCAACTTATATCCGGCGACGGGAATCAAGGCTCCCGCCGCCGGAATTATTTAAAATATCTCTCTATGCTCGAAACCATCAGCAGCCTTCTGTCCTCAGGGTGGATATACACCATATTCGCCGCCGCTGCTGTGTGTTCGACCATCATCATCATCATCATCATTCTGTCGGAGAACCGCAATCCCGTCAAGTCGCTCGCATGGGTCACGGTGCTCCTTCTCCTTCCCGGCGTCGGACTTATCCTTTATATATTCTTCGGACGCAACATTAAGAACACCAGAATGATCTCACGGCGCAACAAACGCAAGCTCAGACGCAACAATCCGAGATTCAACGTCGACATGCGCCAGACCGGACTCTCGGAAGAGTCTATAATGCAGATTAACCTCGGACGCTCGCTCACAGGGGCACAATTCTACCCCGGCAATACTGTAACGGTATTCACTGACGGTGCCTCGAAGTTCAGCACGCTTATCGACGATCTCAAGAAAGCGCGGAAATCAATCAATATTCAGTACTATATTTTCGAGAACGACAAAATCGGCACCGAGATAGCCGACATCCTGACAGACAAGGCACGTCAGGGCGTCAAAGTAAGACTAATCTACGACCATGTCGGCTCGCTGCATGTAAGTTCCCGGTTTTTCAAGAAGCTAAGAGAGAACGGTGTCGAGGCACATCCGTTCTTCAAGGTTTCGTTCCCGCACCTCGGCACGCGAATCAACTGGCGCAACCACCGTAAGATTTGCGTGATAGACGGCGTCGTGGGCTATCTCGGCGGCATGAACGTGGCTGACAGATACATCGACGGCGGCAAGAAATTCAATTCCTGGCGCGACACTCACGTACGTGTCATCGGTCCGATTGTCAATGCGATACAGTATTCATTCGCAGTCGACTGGAGCTTTATGGGCGGTGAGCTTATCGAGGATATGCCGGAAGACGATACGCCGGCTTATTTCCATACGCCCTCGGAAAGCGTAGCCGACGTCGGCATGCAGATGCTGACATCCGGTCCGACGTCGCAGTGGTCGAATATCGCTCTCGCGTTAGAAAAGGCTATTGCCGGTTCGTCGCGTCGCGTATACATACAGACGCCCTACTTCCTCCCGACAGAATCGCTGCTCAAGGTGCTCCAGGCATCGGCACTCGCTCACGTGGACGTAAGGATTATGATACCGCGCCGCAGCGACTCGGTAATGCTTACTTCCGCATCCGCTTCCTATATCTCGGAGTGCCTGAAAGCCGGAATAAAGATTTATTTCTACGAGCCGGGGATGCTTCATGCGAAAACAATCATTATCGACGACGAGTTCGTCAGCATCGGCTCCACCAATTTTGATTTCAGAAGTTTCGACTACAACTTCGAGGCAAACCTATTCTTCTTCAGCCGTGAGCTTAACGAGCGTATGCTCGACACTTTCAGGAATGATTTGCGGAAATGCACGCGCATCCTTCCCGCTCAATGGCGGCGCCGCAAGCTCATGTCGCGCATAGGCGAATCGATAATCAGGCTTATGAGCCCAATACTTTAAGAGACTATGAACCAGACAGACAATACAAAATCACGCGAACGCTTCTGCGAACTACTGCGAAGCACCAAACGCGACAATATCGAATATGTAATAGAAGACCTCGAAAGCTGGGGATTCTTCACCGCGCCTGCCTCCGCGCAGGGTCACGGCGCATTTCCGGGCGGTCTGCTCGAGCATTCGCTCAACGTCTACGACGCCGCTGCCGCTATCCGCGAGAACATGACCGCTCTACGCCCCGACCTCGCCGAAGAACTTAAGCCCGAGAGCATCATCATAGCATCGCTCCTCCATGATGTTTGCAAAGCCGATTTCTATCAGCTTGTCACGAAGAAAAAACGCAATGAAATCGGCATCTATGAAGACGTGGAATGCTACGAGATACACGACGAGAACTTCCCTGTCGGTCATGGTGAAAAGTCGGTAATCCTGCTCCTGCAGTCGGGACTCGACCTGACCGACGACGAGATATACGCCATACGCTGGCACATGGGACCATGGAACCTCAACCGCGACGACGAGCGCTTCTACCGTCAGGCAGGCAAGCTGACGCCTCTGCAGACGCTTATCCATACGGCAGACACGCTCGCTTCGGGAATATTGGAGCGTCCTGTGAAACGCGTGTGAAGCATATACTTTTGCATACCAAACCGTTAGACAGCCTAAACGCATTTTGGTGCAAAAAAGTTGCCTTAAAATTTGGTCAATATCCGAAAAGTGGCTAACTTTGCAACGCAAAAACGAAAAGGCAATGCGAAAATAGCTCAGTTGGTAGAGCACGACCTTGCCAAGGTCGGGGTCGCGGGTTCGAGTCCCGTTTTTCGCTCAACAAAAAGAGAACATTTACATTACGACGCTTTAGCTGTCAAGTTATAGCAATATTTATCGCAATTATGCGAAAATAGCTCAGTTGGTAGAGCACGACCTTGCCAAGGTCGGGGTCGCGGGTTCGAGTCCCGTTTTTCGCTCTAAAATCCTCAAATGCTATATCGACAGCAAAGAGCAACAATTGTCCGGGTGGTGAAATTGGTAGACACGCTACTTTGAGGGGGTAGTGGCAGAAATGCTGTGGGAGTTCGAATCTCCTCTCGGACACAAAAGACCAATGCGAAAATAGCTCAGTTGGTAGAGCAC
>JAGBDG010000019.1 GCA_017937625.1 Muribaculaceae bacterium
CGTCAAAGCTCTTGACGTACTTTTCTCCACCGTGCTTACGGCTGATTTCAACTATTTTTTCGCGGTCCAGAGATTTTATCAGCTGACCATATATCGGCTGTCCGAAGAAATTGCTATTTTTGCCCATGGTTATTCTTGGATAGTTTGGCGACACCAATATAACCATTTTGGGCTGACTCCTGCAAATGGAATCAGCCCTATTTTTCTAATCTTCCCTAAAGTTTAGCGGACAGTAATAAAAGAAATATTTTTACCAGTGGTGGTGGGAGGTGAGGGAGAGTGGTACCGTGGACTCCGGAGCTGAGAGTATGGCAGGGGCGTATTTGTCGTATAGGGCTTTTGAGGTTGTCACCGGATCGACGGGCTGGGAATAAGTGATTGTCACTTCCGTTGGTTCTATCCAAGTGTTCTCGAAGCTGCGGCACTTGTCGTAGAACGCCTGCTCGTCGAACGGTTTACCAGCCTCAAGAGCGGCTATGGCATCGTCGACAAACATGCTCCACCGGGGACCATAATAGCTCTCGGTAAGCTCAGCCCACTGGCGGTTGGCGTAGTCGTTGAGATTCTTCTCAGGTCCCCAGATGCTGATTAGGGTGCGGGCATTACGCTCGTAATAGTCTTTCTGCGCGTCGTCGACGCCTTTGTCGCGGGCGTCGCTGATCCACTTTCGCATGGAAAATGCAGGATGACCTCTCAGAATGAGTGTTATGTCGGAGATAAGTTCCTTGAGGTCGTCACCGGCTTTTTTCGTAGCAACGACATCGCCAGCGCGGTAAGCCTCGGTGAAGCGGTCGCGGACAATGGGGAAATAGTTGGCGAGAGCCTGCCGTCCGAGGTTGACTACATCGAAACGGTAGCTGTCTCGTTCCGGACTTTCCGACTCAAGCAGCATTCCCCATGCACGCACGAGGTTGGCGTTGGCGTAAGTCGTGTTGGGGTTGACTGTCCACCAGCTGTGTCCGGTGAAGGTCGGACGGGCGTTGACAAGAGCGCCGCGACAGCATCCTGTAATCTGGTTGAATACGCTGTCGTTGAGAAGTTTCCATGCCTCTCGGGCTTTCTCGTCCGAGCTGCCGGTACGTCTGTCGGCAAGTGGAGCGCCCTCCGGGAGGTTCCAGGCGTTTTCGAAGACATATTCATAGATATAGGGGTTGACATCGAGACCTTCGAGGGTCGAGCCAATGCCGCAGAGATTGTCACCGCCGTTAGCAAGGACATCGTCGATGCGGCTTTTTACGGTGGCGAATGGGCTTGTCAGGAACGTGCCGCCCCCGAAGTTGCCGAGGTAGCACCAGATGTAGGGCTGACCGTAGAACTTGTCGAACAGCTTCCATTCCTCGACATTCTCGCAGAAGTAGTCGAGCATGATGAGACGTCCCTGCGGGACGCCCTGTAGGTATGCTTTCGTTCGCTCAGCCGTCCATTTAGGCTCGGCATAAAGGAACCATGCCATCTGCAGCCAGCGGGCTTCGGGGTCGCAGTCGGCGAGCGATTCGTAGATACCGCGCGAAATCTCAGCGAGAGAATCGGGATTCCATGTCGGCGGGTCTACTTCGTTGAAGGGATCGACACCATAGATATGGTCGGTGCCATAGAGGCGCGTCTGCTCGGTAAGGTATTCTTTCTGAATAACCGCAAAGAGCGAATCGGTAGGGCTGAGATACGTGCACCGGTATTCCTCGGGGAATCCTCCCCAGAGGCTGACTTCCGTTGTCTTGGCGTCGGGATAGCGTGCGGCGAATGCAGCGGGAACGTGTCCGGCGAAACCAGGGAGGACGGGACGCATGCCGAGCTCGCGCTCGCGGCTGACAATCTGTTTCTGTAGGTCTGCCTGATCCTTGAGCCATTCGGCGGGAAGATTGCCCTGCCAGCGGTCGAGGTTGCACATACGGTGCCAGGGGAGATGTGCCGGTCCCGTGAAATAGCCGCGTATTTCCTCGTCGGAAAGTCCGAGTTTCGTCCAGACATTATACCAGATTGCTTCCTGCCCGGTGATTGCAAGCGGCATGTTGACACCGTTAAGAGCCATCCAGTCGATGAAACGTTCCCAGTCTGTCCATTTCCAGAAAGGCATGGTGTAGCCGAACGTACAGTAATTGAGGAAGAAACGGTCCGCGACACGGCTGTCTGCCGTAATCTCTTTTTCAACTGCCGGAAGCTCTGCCGGAAGGTCGACGGGGTCGGCGGCATACCACGAAACCTCGGTGAGGCAGTAGTTCTTGAGATAGTAGTTCAGACCTACAGCCATCGAGCCGGCGTTATTGCCGGTGATGACGATATCAGAGCCTTCTGAGCGCAGCGAGAAACAGTCGGTGCTGTCGTTTGCGGTGTCCTGGACGAAGCGGAAGTGCGATGCTGCGGAAGGAATGAGGCGCTGCGCCAGTTCGGACGCGGCACGCTCGTCGGGCGTCGGGCTTGCGCACTGCACAAGGAGCAGCGCGCAAGCGCCTAAAGCCATGCTATGGAGAATGCGTCTCATTTCTTATGAAAGCGGATAGCAGTGCCGCCGCTTGTAGCGAGGCTGAGGTTAAGAGTGTCGGCAGAGGTGACCGTCCGGTCGGTAATGGTGTATGCTGTGGGATTGTTCTTCCAGTCGGCGTCCGGGGCGTCGGCATAGATAGTTGCCACATACTCTGTATTCGGCTCAAGGAAGTCGAGAGCCACGTCGAGAGTGCGCGCATTCTCGTCGGTGACAGCGCCGAGATACCAGTCGTCGGAGTTGCGGTCGCGGCGTACAGTTACGACGTAGTCGCCGATGACAGCGTCCGGAACGATGGTTGTCTCCCAGTCGACGGGAACGTCCTTGATGAACTGGAACGTGTCGGGATACTTGGCGTAGTTCTCGGGTAGGTCGGAAGCCATCTGCAGAGGAGCATAGATGACTACGTAGAGGGCAAGCTCTTTCGCTATTGTCGACTGCACGCGGGTGCCGGGATAGACGGGATTCTCAAAATTGAATGTACCGAAAGTGAAGTCCATGGGACCGGCAAGACCGCGAGTGAACGGCATGACAACCGTGTGTTCCGGTACGCTTCCGCCGTCGGTGCTCCAAGCGTTCCATTCCTGACCTCTGACTCCTTCCTGGCTCATGAGGTTCGGCAGTGTGCGCTGCAGACCGGTAGGCATGACAGGCTCGTGATTGTTGATGGTAACATGGTGCTTTGCGGCAGTCTCGATGACCTTGCGGTAATGGCGGACACCATACTGGCTGCTGTGGTCTTCCTTGCCATCCATGCGGCTGTTGACATAGCCGGTCTTTACATTGTTTATGCCATGTCCGGTGAGGAAACTAAATGCAGTGTCGAGCTGGTTCTCATAGTTCCGTGTCCATGCTGCTGTCTCGTGGTGACCTATCATCTCTACGCCTTTTTCCTTGGCGTAGCGGGCTATCTCATCGATGTCGTAGTCGGGGTATGGTGTCGTGAAATCGATATGCTCGTTGCGTGTCCAGTCGCCTTCCCACGAAGCGTTCCATCCTTCTACAAGAAGTCCCTTGATGCCATTGGCGGCAGCAAAGTCGATGTATTTCTTCACATTTGCGGTATTGGCACTGTGATGCGGTCCGGCATGCCATGTGCCTTTTCCGAGGTGCATCTCCCACCATATACCCATATATTTCATCGGCTTGCACCATGATGCGTCACCGATAGCCTGAGGCTCGTTGAGGTTTAGCATCATGTAAGACGTGACGAGGTCGCCGGGCTTGTCGCCGATGATCATCGTGCGCCATGGTGTGGCGAACGGAGTCTTGACATAGGCAGCTACACCGTTGCTCCAGGGTACGAGCTGTGCTACAAGTGTTACGGAATCCGTAGCGACAAGGTTCATCTTGGGATAGTCGGTGAGGTTTGCCTCATGTATGGCGAGATAACGACCGGGCGCTTCGACGGTGAGGGGAGTGCGGACACTGTCGAGGTCGGCGATGTTCTTGTGATAGAAATAGTCCTCGTAGTATTCGCTCTTTATCGGAAGACCCCATGCCGTGGAGCCTTCGGGAATCACGAATTCGGTAAGCTCCTGCATTATTATGAGAGAGTCACGGTTCTGTGCGGGGAAGACGTAGCGGTAGCCGAAACCGTCGTCGAAGACGCGTACCTGCAGGTCGACAAGCAGACCGCTGTTCTTTTCCTGCATGTTTACTGTAAGCTGATTGTAGTTGTCGCGGACGAGGCGGCTCTCGCCCCATGCGGTTTCCCAAGTGGTGTCGCATGATGCCGTTTCTTTGCCGAGGATCTTGAAGTCCTTTGCCTGTTCGTCGCCTGCGAGGACGAAGCCGAGACGCGAAGGCGAAACGACAGTCTCGCCGCCGTCGGTGACGCTGTAGAAGAGTCCGCCGTCGTTGGATTCGACGGTGAATCTGATTTTGTTATCCGGTGAGCTGACGCTGCTGCCCGAAGGGGTGCATGATGCCAGCGCAAGAAGTCCGGAGATGATGATGACCGGTGTCTTTTTCATAGTTATGCTGATTTATTATTTCAATTCAGAAGTGTAAACGTTTCCGTTGTGGTCGGTGGCGCGGACGCTTATAGCGGCATCGGTTTTTTTCGGGACAGCGAAGAAAAGATGTTCGGTCCAGTCGCTTCCGACATAAGGAAAGGCATAATTCTTGCCGTTTTTAGCTACGTCATTCCAGATGTTGGGGTCATGACCGCGGAACTGCTCCATGACGGCAGTAGGCACACCGTCCTCGAGGAGCTCGACTTTCCACGTCGGGTCGACGTTCCATACGTTTGCCACGACAGCCTCGGGATGCTCGCGAGAAACACCGACGGGGTAGACGTTCATCTGGTAGTCGCGGTCGTGTCCGACAGATTTGTAGTACCAGTCCTTGATTTTGCCATTCTCAATCTCATATACGGCATAGCCGCCCGGCGTTCCGTCCATAGCCCAAGGAGCGCACCAGAAGAGCGTCGAGAGCGGCGCGTGGCAGTGCTCGTAGAGGTTGTCGGCGAGGATGTAGTTCTCGTTATAGTGCTCATGACCCGACATGATGTGCGCGTCGTAAGGCTTGAGGAGCTTGAAGAGAGCCTGGCGGTTGCTGACGACCTTGTGGTATGACTCTTTGCCCCAGTCCTTTTTTCTTGCCTCGCGGGAGTAGCAGGGAATGTGCATCGAAACAATTACTGTGGATCCTTGGGGAACCCTCGACAAGTCTTCGCGGAGCCAGTCGAGCTGTTTCTTCTCGATGTATCCGGCATAGTAGCGTCCCATCCAGTAGGTATCGTCGAGAACGACATAGTGGACGTTGCCACGGTCGAAGGAATAGTAGCTCGGTCCGAAATAGCTGTTGAAAGACTTACGCGCCTCCTCGTTGGTGGATACGTTGTTCTCGATGTCGTGGTTGCCGCAGATGTAGAAAAACGGGAAACCGGTTTTGCCTATGTTGCGTATCATCCACGGGAAATATTTCTCGCCCTGCGAGATCTGTCCGACGATGTCGCCGAGGCACAGACCGATTGCCTCGGTGCCGGCATATTTGTTCCCGGCGAGGTCTTTCATCTCGAGAGCGGCTTTCTCGACCTCGTCGAGATTCGGGTCGAAGTAGACCTGCGGGTCAGCCATGACGAAGAGTGTCTGGCGGCTCATGTCGCGGTCGCTCTTGCGTAGGTTGAAATCATAGCTGTAGCGGTTCTTCTTGTCGGGCTTTATTTCTGAAAAGAAGACCGGCACGTCGTTCTCGACGTTCACCTCGTAGCCGTCGGGGATGGTTATGTAGACGTAGCGTGCGTCGTCGGGCGCCTGCAGCTCGTATTTACCGTTTTTGTCGGTGATGGCGAATTGCGTGCCGTCGGTGACAGGGACGCCTTCGACGGGCTTGCCGTCGGAAAGCACACGTCCGCTGAGCTGAATCAGCCCCGCAGCCCAGAGGCATTGCGATGCGAGAACGAATACTGTAGATAGGATAATCTTATTCATTATCTGCTGTTTTATTCGGATTATTTATTTTGCCGGAGTCAGTATCGCCGCCCATCCGCCGCCTGGAGCCATGTGGAAGCGTACGGTGTCACCTGATGAGACCGTAGTTTCCTCAATCTTATAGTCGGTAGCCTGACGGTGTGCGTTGCGTCCGTCGGCAAAGGTGCGGAGGTTCCACTTGCCCGTGGGCAGAAAATCGAGAACTACTTCCATGTCGCGGGGTGTCCAGTCGGTCATGGCACCGATAAACCAGTTCTCGCCGTTGCGGCGAGCCATGACGAGGTGTTCGCCGATAGCGGCATCTATAGCCACTGTCTCGTCCCATACGGTCGGGATGTCGCCGAGGAAGTCGGCGTAGCCCGGGGCGAGGTTATAGTTCGACGGCGAGTCGCAGACCATCTGCAGAGGGCTTTCGAAGACTACGAAAATGGCTGCCTGATGCGCGCGCGTTCCGAGCGCCATTGGATGTGTCCAGTTAGGCAGATAGTCTTCCTGATTCGCAGTGTTTACGGCACCGGGAGTGTAGTCCATCGGTCCGGCGAGATTCCGGATGAATGGGAGTGTTAGGTTGTGCATTGGCGTGACGGCGCGCTCCGGACACTTGTGGTATTCCATTCCCATGACTCCCTCGAATGTCATGACGTTTGGGTATTTGCGCTGCATGCCGCAAGGTTTGTAAGCTCCGTGAAAGTCGACCATCAGATGTCTTTCGGCAGCGGCTTTGCCCACATGGTCGTAGAAGTTTACCATATCCTGGTCGGAGCGGTCCATGAAGTCGATCTTGATGCCTTTCACTCCCCAGTCGCGATATACGTCGAGCGTGCCTTCAATATCTTTTTCAAGGGGATTCCATAGCGCCCACAGTATTATGCCGACTCCGCGCTCGTTGCCGTAGCGGACGAGCTCCTCGACATTGATCTCGGGCTTGTAGTGGGTGATGTCCCATGTGCCTTTCGACCATCCTTCGTCGAGAAGGATGTATTCAATGTTATGTTCGGCGGCGAAATCGATGTAGTAGCGGTAAGTGTCCATGTTGGCGCCAGCTTCGAAGTCGACGCCATAGAGATTCATGTTCGACCACCAGTCCCATGATATTTGTCCCGGCTTGATCCATGAAGCGTCGCCGATGACCGACGGACCGGAGAGCTGCCATGCGAGATAGTTCTCAAGCAAGCCGGCATCGTCGGGGCTGAGCATGACGATGCGCCATGGCAGGGCGCGTGTACCGGAAGTGCGGGCGATGTAGGGATAGAGCGAAATCAGCTCCTCGTTGCGGTCGCTGCCCGGCTTCAGGCGTTTTTCCCTGATGACCTTCGGGAATTCTCCCCGAAGGGTAGAGCAGGAGTCTGCCGTAAGAAAAAGATTCGAATAGTCCTCGACACCAGCCTCTGTGATGACCGCACGGGTTCCGGCGGGAGTCTGCATATAGATGGGCAGGTAGCCTTTCATCATGCCGTTGAGAGTGTCGAGCTTGCGGCGTTCGAAGACAGCCTCCTGGGGAGTGACGAAGTTCGTGCTTGCGTCCATCGGCCAGTAGGCGACGGTGCTGTCTGGCATGCAGAACGCCACGTTCTCTGTGTTTACAGTCATAGTGCCAGGGAAAGCCGTTACGAAGCGATATGCGGCTCCGTTGTCGTAAGCACGGAACTCTACGCTGTAGCCGCCTTTCATACGCAGGACAAGCTCGTTGTAGCGCTCGCGTACATTGCGGAATTTCGTGGGCACCTCGGCTATTACTGTCTCATCGACAGAGCGGCGCTGCGCCTTGACTACTCTGGGACTTTTGCCGGGCTGAACTGTCGCCCCTTCGATGTCGAGCGAGAGTGGTGAAGGACAGACGATGGTCTCTCCGGCACGTTCGACGCTCCATGTGAGTTCCTTACCTGTGTTGACGTTTATTCTGACGAGCTTGTCGGGAGAAACGACAGTGTAGCTCCCCGCGAGGGAAGCTACACATGCCTGCACCGCAAGCCCGAATACAAATATCTGTTTTTTCATCGGGTGGGTGACGTGAGATTATTCAGTTGTCTTGCCTTCGTAGCGTTCGAATCCTTCCTGAGAATAAATCCACTGGCTGCCGTTGTTCTGGTGCGACAGCTCGAAGTTCATGTAGCCGTCGGTGTACTTGAGGCAGAGGTAAGTGGCGTCGGACATGCCTTTGAAGTCGAGGGCATAAGTGGCGATTGAGCCGTAGCACTTGCAGTCGTTCATGATGAAGTTGTTCCATGTCATCACGAAGTTTTCGACGGACCATACAGAAGCGGGATTGTCTTTTTTCCAGACAGAAGAAGTATAGGCGCCGGTGATGAAAACGTCGAGAAGGTCGGCGAAACCGGTCCTGTTGTATGTGTCGGTGTACTGTGCGCCTTTGGGCTTGTACTTTTTGCTTGCCCAGTTCTGAGCCACGTAGACGCGCGAGTTCCAGTCGGCGGAAGCCCAGAGGTGTATCTCGCAGTCGGGATTGATAGCCTTGACGGCGTTACGGATCTGCTCGATAGTGTTTGTGACAGTCATGGAGCGGAATTCAGCCCATTGTGCGAACTTGGGACCGATGCCTCCGCTTGCCGTGATGATGTCGGTGCGCGAAGGTGCGGGTTCTCCCCAGTATTTTCCACATTCGCTGAGGTCATAGTCGCTCATGCCGAAGTATCCGCCGTCGTTGTTGGCGTAGCGGAGATAGTCGAGGCTTATGCCTTTGATTTTTGGATACTTGGTGACGATTTCCTTGCAGATGTCCACAATCAGAGTCTGCACTTCGGGATAAGCCGGGTCGAGCATGACAACGCTCTGCGCAGGGTCGTCGGTGATGGGCACGACCTTAGTGGGGTCGGCGACATCGTTGCGGACCTGCACGAGCTGTCCCCAGTGATCGAAGTCATCGTAGACAAGTCCCTGTTTCAGACCGTTGGTGTCCTGATAGCCGAATCCTGTCGCTCCGACAGATGCGACGACGTCGATGTCGAGTTCCTCGCATTTCTCGAGGAAGTAGCCGAGGTAGTCCCAGTCGCGGTTGACGGTGAGGTCGGCGAAAGTGGTGCATTTCGGCAGAATATCACTGTCGTAAAGGGCATAGCCGTTGCCGGGCTTCACGTCGAGATAAATCATGTTGAAGCCGTACTGTTTGATTTTCGCAAGCTCGTTGTCGACTCCTTCCTTGGTGGAGAGTGTCATGAAATTGGCATGTGCGTCGATCCACATAGCCTTGGGCTTGTTGACGTTGACATCCCCGCCTGGTCTGACGGATGGAATGGGTGGTTCGGGTGCGTCGCCGGTGAGGTCCACTTCGTCGTCGCCGCACGAAGCGAGGGCGACGGTTGTGGCTATAGCGGCAAATACGCTGAGATATTTTTTAAGATTCATGTCGTGATACTATTTAGATAAATGGAGAGAGGAGAATGAGTCGTATGTTACATTTCGTAGCAGGTGATCTTGTACTTGTAGAAGCCGTAGCGGTCCGCCCAGCCAATCCAATAGCCGGTGTGGGTGCTGTCGTCCCAGTACCAGTCGCCTGTAGCGCCGAAGCTCCATGCTGCATTGATAGAGAAGTCTTTCTCGGCTCCGCTGACGCGTGCGTGGAGGTCATCGGCATCGACTATGGTGTTGCAATACCACCAAGCGGTACCGTTGAGGATCATGGCGTAGTACTTGCCGTTGAGGGTCATTGCCGAAACGTACGGGCGGCGTGCGCCGGTGCGCGAGAGTGCGCCGCCGGTGCCTACCCACCACTGGTGGAAGTCGTTCTGGAGAACGTTGGGCATGATAGTCTTTGTCTTTCCGCTGAAAGTGTTGACGTAGACACGTACGGAGTTGTTTCCGCTGCCTTCGGTGTCAGCAATCACATAGTCGGGTTCAGGTTCGTCGCCGAATGCGGAGATGTTCTGGAATCCGCAGCCGTCGTCGCTTTTGTAACCGGTGTTGATGGACTTCTGGTCGGTGATGGCTCCGCCCTCGCAGTGCATGTAGTAGTGTGTGCCGTCGGCGTTACGCTGCATGTTTACGAAGATGTTGCACTTACCTGTGATGTCGCCTGTGACCTGAATGTAGTTCGAGCCGTCGACCGAGGGGAAGATAGCCTGATTGATGGTGGCGAGCTTGACGGGCTGTGCGGTAGGCTCTGTCCAGTAGTATATGCTGCCGGAGGTAGCGCTCTCATAGACGCCGGCAACGAGGTGTGCCTTCGAGTCGGACGAGATGGCGCGGATGTTCTGGATGTTGATGGAGCCTGTGTTGAGCGAGACGGCTGCCTCGTTCATGGTCTCGGCGTCGAAGATGCGCAGACCGAGCTTGAAGTCGGGCGAAGCCTCAAGCGACGAGAAGTGCGGGTCGGTGTACTGACGACCGAGAATCACAACGTAGTCGGGCGTGCAGAAAGCGACATATGCGTTCAGGTCGCCGTAGAGGCGTGAGTCGGCAGGAGACCAGTTCTCGAATTCGCCGGGATATCCGAGCTCGGTGAACTTCTTTTCAAGCTGTTCGGCTCCGAGCGAAACACCGCCACCGTATGCGATGAAGTCGGTGAGACCGTGTGTCACGACGTAGCTGCGCTGAGCTTTGCCGTCCTCGGAGGTGACTGTGTACTTTACGCCGCCTTCGACAGAGAAGTTCTGCGGGAGATTGGGGTCGGGGCTGACCGTGGCGCCTTTCGACACGAAGAATTTCGGGAAAACACTGTCGAGTTCCTCGGTTACGTCGTACTGCGGGCTGACCTTGATGTAGATGGTGTCGTTGGACATGCGGGACTTCCAGAGGTTGCCCGACCGTCCGATCACGCTCAGTACACCGGCGGGATCGTCGACAATGTAAGCCTGCTGCCCGTCCTTGGTGAACATGTCGTCGTCGCTGCATGAGCAGAGGCAAGTGCCTGCAAGAGCAAGCAGGCAAGCCGGTATGATTATGGTGTTCTTTTTCATTGCTTGTAGCGGTTATTTATTCATAATATCCCATGATGCGGTATTTGCGGACTGTTCCGATACCGGATTTCACGGCTATGACGATGCCTTCGGGCGACTCGTCGGTGACGAGGATGTTCTTGAGTCCTGAAAGCGAGGGAGAGATGAATTCGTCCCATGTGACAGTTGCGCGGAGATAGCAGCTTGTGAGGTCGAAATCGTCTTTCTGACTCTGTGGTACAGAGAAGATGATTACGCCTGAGCCGCCCTCGGCATCTTCGGGAGCAAAGCCTACGGGGAGAATCTGACCGTTGCGGTCGTACTCGTTGATGGTGCCGTAGATGACGGCGGCGTCGGCTGTGCGTCCGTTTCGGAGCTCCATTGCGGAGATGAAGTTGGTGGTGTGGACAAATTCGGGGTCTGCGTCGGCGCAAGCGCTGAAGCCGAGTGACATCAGTGCGGCTACGAGCATGAGTATTGTCGATTTTATACTTTTCATGACTTAGCGGGGATTACCAGTTGGGGTTGTTAGTACATGCGCTGTTGTTTGATCGCTCGCTCAGAGGAATCGAGAAATAGTTGTAGCGCTCGGGGTAGATGCGGTTCGAGCCGGCGTCGCAGTCGACAACCTCATAGTTGAAGGTGTCTCCCGATTTGGTGATTTTCACGCCGTGCATCATTGTGCCGTTGAGAGTAGCCTCGGCAAGACGCCAGCGACGGAGATCCCAGAAGCGGAATCCTTCGCCGACGAGTTCCTTGGCGCGTTCCTCGCGGATAATCTTCATGAAATCCTCGAGACTGGAGGCGTCCTTGGCGGGAAGGTTGACGCGTGCGCGTACCTTGTTGACGCAGTCGAGAGCCTTTGCCTTGTTTGCTGCGAAGTCGACGTTTGCGAGAGCCTCAGCCTGGTTGAGAAGAATCTCGGCATAACGCATGACGGGTTCGGGTGTCGTGCTCATGTCGACGTTGAACTTGGTGTTGCCTTCTTGGAGGAATTTGCGGAAGAAGTAGCCTGTACATGTCTTGCCGCCGGTGGAACCGGTCTTCTCGAACTTATAGTAGCCGTCGTAACCGTCGACAGTTGCGTCGATGGTACGTCCTTCCCAGCTTGCGCCGTTATAGAGAACGGTTGCCTGGAAACGGGGCTCGCGGTCGGTGAAAGGATCTGTGTGGTTGGCGCTCCAGTCGTTCCAGCTGAAAGGTGTGCCGTTGTTCCATTCGTAGAGGTCGCAGAGCTCAGCCGTGGGGACGTGCTCGGCGTATGCGCCGGTGCCGTTGATGTTGCTGTCACCGCCGGGACGCACGCTCATGTCCCACTGGTGGGTGAGCTTGCCCTGCTGGTAGCGGATATTGAAGATATACTCGGCTGATGTTGCGCCATCAGGAGTGAAGAGCTTGGCGAAGTCGGGGTCGAGGCTTGCTGTGCCGAGGTCGGTGACCTTCTGTGCGGCGTCGGCAGCCTCGCTGTAGAGACCTGCGTAGAGAGCGATGCGGGAGATAAGACCGTAGGCGAACGCCTTGGTGGCACGACCGCGGAGCCATGTGCCGGAGAGCTTTTCGGGAAGATTCTCGGCGGCATAGTTGAGCTCGTCGAGGATGAAGCGGTAGGTCTGTGCCTCAGTGGCGCGTGGACGCACTACGTCTTCCTCAAAAGTACCGTCGTCGATGCCAGTAGTGCCGCTCGATTCTGTGCGGAGAATGACACCGCCGTAGACGCGTGCGAGCATGAAATAGGAGTAAGCGCGGCAAAGACGGATTTCTGCCGAGCGGGTCTTCAGATATTCGTCGCCGAATTTCGAGCCGTACTCGTAGAGGTCGCGGAGGCAGACATTGGCGCGGCGGATACGTGTGTACTGGTCGGACCAGCACTCGAAGGCGCCGGCACCGAACTCACCGCTGTTGAGACCCTGAAGGATGAATGTGTTGTATGGGTGTCCGTACTGCGACCAGGACGTTGACTTGGAAATGTCGGAATAGCTGTCCCAGAACTTGTTGCGGCATCCGGCAAGCTGTGCGTCGTCAGAGAAAATCTTATATGAGGCGAGGACATACATGTCGCCGGCGTCTGCCGAACTCCACACAGCGAGGTCGGAGAGCTTTTTCTCGTTGTTGACGTCGAGCACATCCTCGCATGAAACGAGAGGCATGCATACCGACGCTACGGCGAGCAAACGGATTATATTCTTTTTAATCATGGCAGTCAGATATTAGAATGATACGTTAAGACCGAAAGAGTAGGTAGCCTGCTGCGGATAGTAGCCGTTGGAGACAGAGGGGCTTTCGGGGTCGATATATTTGAAGTGGCTGAACGTGAGCACATTCGAACCTGCGACGTAGAGGTTCACGCCAGTGAACGGTGTGCGTGTGAGCAGGTGTGTGGGGAAGTTGTAGCCGATCTGTATGTTCTTCAGACGGAGGTAGTCGCCGTTGACAACCCACCAGTCGGAAACCCATGCGTTGTTGAAGCGGGGGACAGTCGAGAGACGCGGATACTTGGCGTTGGTGTTCTCCGGAGTCCATGCGCCTTCGATGAGGTACTTGGGCGAGTTGCCGGTGCCGAAGGAGCTGGTGTAGACCGTCGAGGCGGTTGTGCCTGAGTCGTAGACACCCTGCAGTTGGTAGTCGCAGTGTGCGACGCCCTGCCAGAGCATGTTGCAGTAGAAGTTGCGGTAATTGAGGTCGATTGCGAGCGAGAAGTTCATCTCAGGCCACTGACCGTAACCGATCTTCACGTAGTCGAAGTCGCGGGAGATGATACCGTCGCCGTTGTAGTCCTGATACTTGATGTCGCCCAGAAGTGTCTCGCCCGAGGGAGCCTGCGGGTAGTTGTCGATTTCTTCCTGAGTCTGGAAGAGTCCGAGGCAGTGGAAGCCGTAGCGTGTGCCGATGGGCTGTCCGAGGACGCCGCGATAGTTGGGATAGCTGTCGGAAACCTTGCGCTTGAGGATTTTGTTGCGTGCGAATCCGAATGTACCGCGGACACGGTAGCTGAAGTCGCGTGTGACGTTGAGGTTGTGGTTGAGGGCGATTTCGAAACCGCGGTTGTCCATCTCGCCGGTGTTACCGTAGTTGGGGTAGTAGCCGCCGAGCGAGGGAGGATATGCGCCGGAAGCGCCTTCGAGGATGTCTTTGGTTCTCTTGTAGAATACGTCGATTTCGGCGCCGAGGCGGTTGTGGAAGAGGTTGAACTCGAGACCGAGGTTATAGGTCTGCGTCTTGGCCCATGTGAGGTTACGGTAGACGTAGGGGCTGGTGGTGTAGAACAGAGGAATAGCGCTGTCGCCGAGGATGTAGCCGTTGTTCGACTGACCGAAGAGATTGTTGTAGAGGAACGGATCGACACTGTCGTCGCCGCTCTCGCCGTAGCTCAGACGTAGCTTGAGGAAGTCGAGCCAGTGGATGTTCTCCATGAATTTCTCACGCGACATTACCCAGCCTGCCGAAACAGAGGGGAAGAAGCCCCAGCGGTTTTCGGGAGCGAAGACATAGGAACCGTCGCGGCGGAAGGCGAACTCGAAGAGGTAGCGGCTGTCGAAGTCGTAATTGACACGTCCTGCGTACGAAGCCATGCCGGTGTGCTGGTGCTCACCCTGAGGCCATGAGACGTTCTCTTTGTCGGTGCCCATCGTGATGTCGACGGGGTCGTTGGTGAGGAATCCGCGTCCCCATGCGGCGAGCATGCTCGTGCCGTAGCGGCTCTTCTCATAGAGGAAGGTGGCGCCTACGGTATGCTGTCCGAAAGTGCGGAAATAGTTGATCATCGGACGGAACTGCCAGTAGTCGGTGTCGTCCTCGATGCGCTCGAGGCTGCCGTCCATGCCGATTGCGTACGACTGCTCGACGGAGGAGGGCAGACCGGGTTTCTCGTTGAAAGCGAGCACCTGATAGCCTTTGTTGAAGGTCTTGGTGCGCTGGTGGATGAACTTATAGGCGAAGAATGCCGAAATCTGAAGACCTTTGAGGGGTTCGTAGAGGTCGGAGAAGTCGTATTCAAGCTTGAAGTTGGAGTTGATCTGATATCTTGTCAGATTGATGCAGCCCGATTTTTCGATAGCTGCGAGAGGATTGACGTTGATAGCGTCGCCCTCTTTCCATGCAAGAGGATATCCGTTCCATTCTTTTTTGATGATAGGAGCGGTGTTCGCAGCCTGGCGGATGGGGTTCACTTCCGACTGCTTCGAGAAGGATACACCGGGCCAGTGGCGGTCGGTCTTTGTTCCTGCGAACGATGTGGAGAATGTAAGACCCTTTGCGACTTTGAGGCTAAGGTTGACCAGGGCGTTGTAGCGCTGGTAGTCGGTGCCCTTGACAGTACCGTTCTGGTCCATGTAGCCGAGAGAGGTGTAGTAGTTGACGCGGTTTGTGGAGCCGGAGGCGGATACAGTGTGCTGCTGCGTGAAGCCCGTGCGGAAAATCTCGTCGAACCAGTCGGTCTCGCCGAAGGGGCTGTCGGGGTCGTTGGAGAGCACTTTCTGCTGGATGTCGGCGGAGATGAGGGGCTCAAGACCGTCCATCATACGTGCCTTGTTCTTGTAGTACATGAACTCGGATGCGTTGAGGTACTCGGGGAAAGCTGTGTTGCGTACAGCCGAGAAAGATGCTGCGTAGTTGATTTTCGGAGCTCCCTCGCCGCCTTTGGTGGTGATGAGGATAACGCCGTTGGCACCGCGCACACCGTAGATAGCAGCCGATGCGTCCTTGAGGACAGACACGGACTCCACGTCCTGCGGGTTGAGGAGGTTGAGGTCGCCCTCGACGCCGTCGATGAGCACGAGCGGGCTCTTTGCGCTGAATCCGTTGATACCGCGGACAAGGAGGGTGGCGCCGTCGGCGCCGGGCTGTCCGGACGACTGGATGGAGGAAAGACCGCTGATCTTACCTGTGAGCATGTTCGACACGTTCTGCATAGGCGCCTGGAGAAGGTCCTTTGAGCCTACTGCGGAAACAGAACCGGTAAGGGTTACCTTTCGCTGCTTGCCGTAGCCGACAACGACAACGTCGTCGAGCATCTTGGTGTCTGGTTTCAGCTTGACGCTGACGGAGCTGTTGCCGTTCAGCTTCTGCTCCTGTGTCTCGTATCCTACATAAGAGAAGACGAGTGTTGCCTGTGTATCGGGTACTCTCAGAGAGAAGTTACCGTCGACGTCAGTAGCGACAGCCACTTTGGGATTGCCCTTCAGCGCTACCGTCGCTCCGATGAGTGGCTCGTTCTGCTCGTCGAGAACAGTGCCTTTCACCGTGGTCTGGGCGGCTGCCCACAAAACAGAGAAGGAGCACAGCAAGACGGCAAGTAGCCTTGGAATTGCATTGAATGCTTTCTTCATGATGGTTTAGATTAGATATAGGTAAATTAGGTATTGATTATCTGTTCGCTTTCTCGTAGTCCTTGATGGCGCGGCGTATGTCCTTCCACTGGTCGCGGTTGATGACATGGACGATGTCGAAAACCATTAGTCCCTCCGACTTCTCGAGGCAGCAGCGCACGGCGTTGTAGAGGTTGTGCGGGTCGGCGGGGTCGGCGGAATGGTTGGGTGAGTTTATCGAGCCTATGACATGGCAGTCGCCGTCGATGATGCGGTTGGCACGGTTGAGACCGTACTCCACGGACTCGTTGTCGTCCGGACCGTAGACGCGCTCAAGGTATGTGCCGACGATGAAGTTGTCGAGCTTGGGCGCGAATCCCGTCTTCATGTATTCGGGCGAGAAGAAGTCCATGCCTTCGCCCCAGTTGGAGCGTGGGCTTGCCCAGTTCTGTCCGTTGCCGTAGATGGCGTGTATCCACGATGCTGCCCAGTAGTTCAGCTCGATGTCGGGTTTCTCAGCCTTTACCATGTCGTGGACTGAGCCGATGAAGTCGCTGATGATGCCGGCGCGGAATGCCCACCACTGTTTGTAATACTTGCCGGGCTTGTGCGAGCCGTCGGGGTTGTAGGTGAAGATGTCGTCGGGAAAGTTCCTGACTTTCTTGCCGAGGTATTTCTCGAAAGCTTTTCGGGTGTCGTCGGAGAAGTCGCTCTCTGCGTCGGGATAGCGGCAGTAGTCGAGGGCGAGACCGTCGATGTCGTAGTCCCGGACAATCTCGCGGAGTATGGCGAGTGCGTATGCGCGGTTGTCCTCACGGGCGGGATTGAGGAAAGCGGCAACTTTCTTTGAGTTGTCGCGGATGTCGTTGCGCGTTCCGTCGGCATGATACTCGACGCATGTCTTGCCGTCGAACATCGGGTTGTCGTAGACGAGTCCGCGGTGCCACCATGGCGATGCTGCCGGGAAAACGCATGCTGAAGCGGTCACTTTCATGCCGAGGCGGTGAGCCTCGTCTACTATATATTCAAGGTAGTCCCAGTTGCGGTTGACGTAAGTCTTGCCGTCGATGGTCCGGAGCGACGGCGCGATATTGCTGCGGTATAGAGTCTTGCCTTCGATAGGGCGAACGTCGGCGACAACGTTGTTGAAGCCTGCTTCCTGAGCTTTCTCAAGATAGTACGTGATGCTGTCGCGTGTGGCGAAGCGGGTCAGGTTCGCCTCTCCGCACATCCACAGGTATTTAGGTTTTTCATTTCCGGCACAAAGCCCGTCGACGGACGATGTCAGAACTGCTATTGTCGCCGCTGCGATTGCAAGGATACGAGTGTAAATTTTCATATTAAGGTTGTTTTGCAGTTGTGCAGTATCACAGATGTGACTTAGGTATTAGATTCTTTAGGCAAAGTTAAGGAATATTATTCAAATTTTGGCATAAGAAAGGCGAATATTTATGAACAATTTTATAATTCTCGTACAATAAGACAAAAAAATAGCCGTCCTCGAAACGAAGACGGCTAAAATTTTCTGCGCGTTCGGCTTATTTGCGGATGCCGAGCTCTTTCTGAGCGATGATGGCGCGGTAGCGGTTGATGTCTTTGCGCATCAGGTAGTCGAGAAGACGACGACGCTTACCTACCAGCATTTTCAGAGCGCGTTCTGTAGTATGATCCTTGTGATTTGACTTCAGGTGCTGAGTCAAATGAGCAATACGGAC
>JAGBDG010000184.1 GCA_017937625.1 Muribaculaceae bacterium
CTGGTCTGCATACTGCCGTCAACAGCGTCATCCGTCTCGGCTTGCTCGCCGTCTTCGTGCTGGTATTCGCCCGCAGCATGAGCATATCCTTATCGTCGCTTGTCTCACCCTTCAGAAGATTCATCCGCCGATGAAGATTGTCCTCATTAACCACAGCGACTGCCGCGGAGGTGCGTCAGTAGTCACTAGGCGCCTGATGCACGCTCTACGGAACCTCGGACACGACGCCACCATGCTCGTCGTCCACAAGGGCACCGACGACCCGCATGTCTTCCTCGCCGCGCCACGCTGGCGCTCGCGTCTGCCCTTCTACGCCGAGCATCTGCGCATTTTCTGCGCCTGTCGCTTCAGCCGCGAGAACCTTTTCAAAATCTCCATAGCCACCGACGGGCTACCTCTGAGCACACATCCGCTCGTGCGCGGAGCCGACGCCGTGATTCTCAACTGGGTCAACCAGGGCATGCTCTCCCTCGCCGAGATAGCGCGCATAGCTGCCGATAAAAAACTGCTCTGGACCATGCACGACATGTGGAATCTCACCTCGCTCTGCCATCATGCCGGCGCGTGCCGCCTGTTTACAGAAGACCCCGGATGCTCAGCGTGTCCCCTCGCTCCCGGCAGCGCGATTTCGGCACGCACATGGCGGCGCAAGAAACGTCTCTACACCGGCGCGCCCATGCGTTTTGTCGCCGTCAGTTCCTGGCTCGCGCGAAAGTGCGCGCGAAGCAGTCTTCTCGGCGCCGTAGACGTGCCTGTAATCCACAACGCATTCCCGGTTGAGGATTTCTATATCTCGCCCCGAAAAACGCGTCAGGAGCTTCATTTGCCAGCCGGACGCAAAATCATACTCATGGGAGCCGCGCGTCTCGACGATTCCGTCAAGGGGCTGCCCTACGCCGTAGATGTCCTCAACTCGCTCCGGTCAACCGACGCCATAGCCGTTTTCTACGGCGCTGTTCGCGATGGGTCTGCCCTCACTTCGCTCCGTTTCCCGCACGTCATGCTCGGCACCGTCGACGGCGAGACCGTCCGCGAGCTGTGCGCCCACGCCTCGGTGGTCATATCCACCTCGCTGTACGAGACATTGCCCGGTACATTGATTGAAGGCATGGCTGCGGGATGCACACCTGTGGCGTTCGACAGCGGAGGACAGAGCGACATCATCCGTGAGAACGGGCGCGACGGATGGCTCATCCGCCCGTACGACACCGCCGCGTTCGCCCGTGCCGTCGACAAGGCGCTCGAAGAGCCCTGCGATTCCGCGTATCTTCGCAAGGTCACAGCTGAACGGTTCTCGGCTGAAGCTGTGGCACGGCGCTACGTTGAGCTTCTCAGCCGAAAATAGCTGTAAATTCCTTTTCGAAATTAGGGGTAAGGATTCCTTTGCCTATTGCGTCGCGAATCTCGGCAGAGGTCCAGAAACGACCGCCGTCAAGTTCGTCAGAAGGCTGAGGCACAGCGTCAACACTTGTCTTATATGCGTTCACAAGCTCACGCTCGCGGTCCGACTCGAAGACGTAGCTTCTCAGGTAGACAGGGACGAAATCCGTCAGCCCGAGTTCCTCGCGAGCCTCGCGTTTCAGCGCCGTCTCAACGTCCTCGCCCAGGTCTACGTGACCTCCTACAGCCGTATCCCATTTGCCGGGCTGCATGTCCTTCCACAACGGACGCCTCTGGAGATACAGACGCCCCTCGCGGTCGAACACATGGAGATGTACCACCGGATGAAGCAGTTTCGAGCCTCCGTGGCATTCGCCGCGGGTCGCGGCGCCGATGATATGCCCGTCTTCCTCCACTATCGGAAGAAGTTCTTCGCTGTTGTCGCTTTTCATTTCAGCTTCTTGATGATTTTCGCCGGGTTTCCTGCCACGGCAACGTCGGACGGCACATCCTTGGTCACTACAGAGCCTGCGCCAACTATTGAGCGCTCGCCTATGGTTACTCCGGGAAGAATTGTCGCGCTCCCGCCGATCCAGACATCGTCGCCTATTGTCACCGGCTCAGCCCACTCGTCGAATGTGCTGCGTTCTGCCGCGTCAATCGGATGACACGCGGTGTAGATGCTCACGTTGGGACCGATGAGGACACGGTTGCCTATGGTGACGCGCGCCTCGTCAAGTACGGTGCAGTTGAAGTTGACCACTACATTGTCGCCGATGCGGATATTCTCGCCGAAATCGCAGCGGAAAGGCTGGTTGACTATGACATTATCTCCGCACGAACCGAGCAGGGCGCGCAGCGCCGCGTCCATGCCGCGTCTGTCCGACGGTCTCAGGTCATTGTAGTCGCGCACTTTCTCGCGCGTCTCTATAAGCTTGTCGAGGAACTGCGGCATGCCGGCGGCGTAGACTTGCCCGTCGAGCATCTTCTGCCATTCGCCCTCGAAAATTTCGTCTTCTGTCATTTCTTTGTGGCAAGAGTTTCGTCAAGTTTCTTTCTGTCGAGAAGTATCTCCTTCGCCTTGAGATATGTGCTGTCGGTCGGGAGTGAGCGCTTCACAAGCGTGGCGTCGTCGTAATAGCGAGAGGCAAGCTCCTCGTCGAGTATTTCCTTGATGGGCGCCTTGTTGAGGTCGAGATCATGCGATATGTCGTGTTTCAGCATGTCGGAAAGCACGTCGAACTGCGCGCTCACCGAATCTGTCAGCACGCCCTCGGTCTTGGCTACCTTGCGCAGATAGTCCATCGCCGACTCCCAAGGACGGTCGTACTTGAACTTCACCGGGTCGATAAAAGCCTTGAACTGCTCGAAGATCTCGTCGGTGGCAATGCTGTCGGCAGGAGCCTCCGGATGTTCGGCAAAGTACTTGTTGGCGAAGTCGAACGACCAGAAATCCGATACGATATTGTACAGCAGGCGGTTCGATTCCGGCGTCTCTACCTTGAAATCCGGCGTGATGCCGCCACCGTCGCGCACTTCCCTGCCGCGCGACGTATGGAAAACAGTCGTAAGGCTGTCCGGGGTCCTTATCGGGTTGCCGTTCTCGTCGCGATGGCTGTAGTCAAGAGCCTGGATGAGACGTCCCGACGGTATGTAGTAGCGCCCGGTTGTTATCTTCATGATGTCGCCGTAAGGCAGGGGGCGCGTGCTTTGTACGAGACCTTTGCCGAACGAGCGCTCGCCGACGATGACGGCGCGGTCAAGATCCTGCATCGAGCCGGCGACAATTTCCGATGCCGATGCTGTGTTGCCGTCGATAAGTATAGCGAGAGGCATCTCGGTGTCGAGCGGTTTCGAGGTGGTCTTGTATATCTTCACGTCGCGCTTGTCGCGTCCTTTGGTACGGAGTATCTCGGTGCTCTTGGGCACGAAGTTCGACGCTATCTGCACCGCCGACTCGAGCAGACCGCCGCCGTTGCTGCGCAGGTCGAGGACTATGCCCTTGAGCTGCGGGTTCCTAAGCATTTCCGTCAGAGCCTCACGCACGCGCTTCGACGAGCTCTCGTTGAAGGTCGTGAGCCTTATGTAGCCTATCCCGTCGCTGTCCACGCCATAGTAAGGCATAGGGTTCACTTTGATGTTGTCACGCACTATGGTCACCTCGAACAGAGAGTCCTCCACATACGGGCGCTTCATCGTCAGCTTCACCTCGGTGCCTGCCTGACCGCGCAGACGCTTGCTCACGTCGCCGAGTTCCTTGATGTTCTTCACCGAGTCGCCGTCGAGCGTAAGGATTATGTCGCCGGGACGCAGACCGGCGCGACGCGACGGCGAACCTTCCTGCGGGTCGTTTATCATCACGTTCTCGCCGCGCTTCACTATCACGGATCCGATGCCGGCATACTGACCCTGCGATATCGACAGAATCTCGTCCTGGTTGTCGGCGGCATAGTATTCCGTGTACGGGTCTATCTGGTACAGCAGATACTCTATCGTCCTGTCCATTATCTTGGTCGGGTCGAGAGTGTCCACATAATTTGTCTGCAGCTCCTTCACTATCGAACTGAAGGTGTGCAGTTTGTTGGCGAAACGGTCTTTGCGCGCCGATGCCGGTGCCGACTGTGAGGCTACCGACACGAACAGC
>JAGBDG010000185.1 GCA_017937625.1 Muribaculaceae bacterium
CGACATTTTTGACTCTATTGAAAATATATGACCTCTCTCTTCCGACATATTCTCATCGTCTTTTCCGTGGTGTCTTGCTCGCTTTTAGCCGCCGCGCAGGAGCTCAACTGCCAGGTGACAGTGAATGCAGAACAGGTTTCCGGCAATAAGCAGGTTTTCGAAACCTTGCAGCAGGCTGTCAGCGACTATATGAATACTAATGTATTCACCAACGCGCAGTTTGCCGCCAACGAAAAAATTGAGTGCCGCCTTTATATCACTGTCAAGGAATATGCCGACGACAAGATGACGGGCGACATACAGGTCCAGTCGCTCCGTCCGGTGTATAACTCAACCTATACCACGACTCTGATAAACTTCAAGGATACCAAGGTGGATTTCACGTACCGCGAGAACGAACCGCTCGTCTTTTCGGTCAACAACATGGAAAGCCAGCTCACTGCGATTCTGAACTTCTACGCCTATCTTATTCTTGCCGTAGATTTCGACTCGTTCTCTCCTCGCGGCGGCGACCCATGGTTCGAGCGTCTTGCTCTGATTGTACAGATGGCGCAGTCGAGCGGCGAAAGCGGCTGGAAAGCGTTCGAGGATAACAAAAACCGTAGTGCGGTCCTCGGGTCGTATACAGATCCGCAGACTACCGAACTCCGTGACCTTACCTATAACTATCACCGCCGCGGTCTCGACCAGATGGCGCTTTCCGTGGACAAGGGCAGGGCAGCCATAACGGAAAGTCTCGGCATAATAGAAAAAATCTACAATACATCTCCCATGTCTGTTGCGATATCAATGTTCAAGGACGCCAAGCTCGACGAGCTCGTCAACATCTACTCAAAGGCTCCCGCCGACGAGCGCGGGAAGGTCAGCAAGATGCTTGAGCCCATCTATCCCACCGAGCACGAGCGTATTGAGAAAATTAGAAAAGGAGCGGAAACAAGATGATAAAATCACTACATATAAGTAATTACGCCCTTATCGACGAAATAGATATCGATTTTGCGTCCGGATTCAATATCATCACCGGCGAGACGGGAGCTGGAAAGTCCATCATCCTCGGTGCTCTTTCCCTTCTTCTTGGTGGACGCGCGGATCTCAAGGCTGTCCGCGACAAGGACCGTAAATCGGTAATTGAGGCTGTTTTCAGCATATCTGACGACGATATAGTCAAAGACCTGCTTGAAAAGAACGACCTTGACAGTCTCCCCGAGGGTGAGCTTATCCTGCGGCGCGAACTTGCTCCTTCAGGAGGTCGCTCACGTGCGTTCATCAACGATACGCCGGTCAACCTTCCCCTGTTGCGCGACGTGGCATCGCTTCTTGTCGACATCCATTCGCAACATGAGAACCAGTTGCTCGCACAGCCTGAATATCAGCTCGGCATAATCGACAGTCTCGCCGGCAACGGCGAGCTGTTTGAAAGCTACAGAAGCGCGTACGGGGTCTTCCGCTCGGCTTTGAAGCAATATACCGACACCCGCGACATGATAAGACGCAACCGCGATGATGCCGACTTCATACAGTACCAGTACGAGCAGCTTGCCGCCATGAATCTTCAGGAAGGGGAGGACAGCAGTCTCGAACAGGAACGTGAAGTGCTTTCCAATGTCGGCGACATCAAAGACAGCATCGACAGCGCGCTCGCGCCGCTTGTGAATGCACCGGAGAATGTGCTTTCATTATTGTCGAGCGCCGTGATTGCCGTCCGCGACCTTTCCGAGACTTTCAACGGCGGTGATATCGACTACTCGGCGCTCGCCGACCGCCTCGAATCGGCACGCATAGAGATTGCCGACATCACGGACACGATTGCAGAAGCTGACAACAAAATATACGCTGATCCGGAGCGCCTCGCAGAAGTAGAGCATCGACTGAGCGAACTCTATTCGCTTGAACTGAAACACCATGTCAACAGTTCCGACGCGCTTCTCAAACTCAAGGAACGTCTTGAAAAACAGATAGATGCTCTCGATAATGCAGAGAGCATCCTCAGCAATCTCGAACTTGCCGCCAAAAGAGCTAAAAAATCGGCATGGGAACTTGCCTCCCAGCTGTCGGAAAGAAGAAAAGCGGCGGCAGAGAAGTTCGCGTCTGCCCTCAGAGAGAGAGCGATGCCTCTCGGAATGCAGAATCTTCGATGCGAGATTCCGATTACTCAGGGCAAACTCGGACCGGAAGGAATCGATCAGGTTCAGTTCCTGTTCGCGTTCAACAAGAATCAGCCGCTCATGCCCGTCGGCAACAGCGCTTCGGGAGGCGAGATATCGCGACTGATGCTCACAGTCAAAAGCATAGTCGCCGAATCCATGCATCTGCCGTCAATCATTTTCGATGAGGTCGATACAGGTGTCTCAGGCGATATCGCGGGTCGCATGGGCATGATGATGCATGACATCGGTCAGCATATCCAGGTGATAACGATAACGCATCTTCCCGGAGTAGCCGCGCTCGGACAAAGGCACTTCAAGGTCTATAAGGAAGATGACGACACGAGTACAAACACACATATACGCACACTCAGCGAAGCGGAGCGTCCCGGCGAGATTGCGCTGATGATCAGCGGAAACCCTGAAGACGAGGCGGCTCTTGCCAACGCCCGCGCGCTTCTTTCAAAAGCAAACAAATAAGCTATGGATCAGAACGATTACATATTTGGCATACATTCGGTTCTCGAGGCTATCGACTCGGGACGGACAATCGACAAAATTTTTATCAAGAAAGACATCAACAGCGAGCTTGCGTCTCGTCTCACGCAGCTTGCGCGCTCGCGTCATATCGCCATACAGCGAGTACCCGTCGAAAGGCTGAACAAAATTACCCGCAAGAATCATCAGGGTGTTGTGGCGCAGGTTGCCGCTGTTGACTATGCAAGTATCGGCAATATAATGCCGACACTGTTCGACGACGGCGTGCTTCCTTTTATCGTCGTGCTCGACGGAATCACCGACGTCCGTAATTTCGGCGCAATCGCGCGTACAGCGGAATGCTGCGGGGTCAATGCCATTGTCATTCCTTCGCATGGCAGCGTTTCTGTCGGCTCTGATTCCATAAAGACATCAGCCGGCGCCCTCAACTACCTGCCCGTGTGCCGGGAAAATTCTGTGCTGTCGGCAGTAAGATATCTCAAGGAAAGCGGCTGCACGATTGTCTGCGCTACGGAGAAATCGTCGCAGAACTATACCACCGGCGACTATACCGGACCTGTGGCTCTTGTCATGGGTGCCGAGGACAAGGGCATATCGCCCGAGGTGCTTGAGCTTGCCGACGTAAGAGCCGCCATTCCGCAATTCGGCAGAATAGAATCGCTCAATGTGAGCGTAGCATCCGGCGTAATGATGTACGAGGTTGTGCGTCAGCGCCTCAACGCCAATCTTGAAGTAATATAGTCTATTGATTATTAATGATTTCAATAAACAATCTGTCGATAGAGTTCAGCAGTCATGTGCTGTTCGACAATATCAACTATGTCATAAATCCCAAAGACAAGATAGCGCTTGTCGGTAAGAACGGCGCGGGAAAGTCGACGATGCTAAAGATTATCGCCGGCTTGCAGCGTCCGACCGAAGGCTCGGTATCGGTTCCCAACGATGTCACCATCGGCTATCTGCCGCAGCAGATGGTTCTGACCGATAACCTCACCGTGGTCGAGGAAGTCCGCAAGGTTTTCGCGCACATTGCAGACATGCAGAAGCGCCTCGACAAGATGTCGCAGGAGCTCTCGGAGCGCTCCGACTATGAATCGGAAGAGTATCAGCAGCTCATAGAACGCGTCAGCAACCTCACGGAAGAGCTGGCGCTCGCTTCGTCGGAAAACTGCGAGGCGGAGCTTGAGAAAACGCTGCTCGGTCTCGGTTTTGTAAGAGAGGATTTCAATCGCCCGACATCGGAGTTCAGCGGCGGCTGGCGTATGCGCATAGAGCTTGCCAAACTGCTTCTGCGCCGACCAGACGTCCTTCTGCTTGACGAACCTACGAACCACCTCGACATAGAATCGATTCAGTGGCTCGAGAATTTCCTCATTACCAAAGCTAAGGCAGTCGTACTCGTCAGTCACGACAAGGCGTTCATCGACAATGTGACTTCCCGTACCATAGAGATCAATCTCGGCAAAATATACGACTACAATGTCAATTATTCCAAATTCCTCGTTCTGCGTCAGGAAAGGATAGAGCAGCAGATGCGCGCCTACCACAATCAGCAGAAGCAGATTGCCGACACGGAGGAATTTATCGAGCGTTTCCGCTACAAGGCAACAAAATCGGTACAGGTTCAGAGCCGAATCAAGCAGCTTGCAAAAATAGAGCGCATAGAAGTAGACGAACTCGACAACTCGCATCTAAGCCTACGTTTTCCGCCGGCTCCGCGTTCGGGCGATTTCCCCCTCATAGTCGACGACCTCGGCAAGGCTTACGGCGACCATCAGGTGTTCGACCACGCCACATTCACCCTCCGAAGAGGCGAGAAAGTCGCTTTTGTGGGCAAGAACGGCGAGGGTAAGTCTACGCTTGTCAAGTGCATAATGGGGGAGATTCCATTCACGGGCACTCTCAAGCTCGGACATAACGTCAAGATTGGCTATTTCGCCCAGAACCAGGCGCAGCTTCTTGACGAGAACCTTACAGTTTTCGATACTATCGACCGTGTCGCCGTCGGTGACATCCGTCTGAAAATTCGCGACATACTCGGCGCTTTCATGTTTGGCGGGGAGGCTTCCGACAAGAAAGTGAAAGTGCTGTCAGGGGGTGAGAAAACGCGCCTCGCCATGATTCGTCTGCTTCTTGAACCGGTCAATCTGCTCATCCTCGACGAACCTACCAACCATCTCGACATGCGCAGCAAAGATGTCCTCAAGCAGGCGATTGCCGATTTCGACGGAACTGTTATTATCGTCAGTCACGACCGCGAGTTCCTTGACGGACTTGTAGAAAAGGTGTATGAATTCGGGGGAGGGCAGGTGCGCGAATGTCTCGGGGGCATCTATGAATTCCTCGAGAAAAAACGTCTGTCGTCACTCCGCGAGCTTGAGCTATCCACGTCACCTACGGCAAAGAAGCAGCCCGAACAGCAGGCTAAAGCCAAGCAGGAAAAGGCTGCTGAAGAGGCGCCTGCTGCAAAAAAACTTACTTATGCCGAGCAGCGCGAACGCGACAAAGCCCTCAAACGCGCTGCGAAAAAGATAGAGGAAGCCGAAGCTCTCGTTACTCAGCGCGAGCAGGAGCTTGCCGACATAGAGGCAAAGATTTCCGCAGGAGAGGTAAGCAACGAAATTTTCGAAAGCCACGCCAAGGCAGGCAAGGCAGTCGAGAATGCCATGAGTGAGTGGGAACTTGCGCAGATGGAGTTCGACGACCTCAAAAAGCTATATGGAATGTAACCAATGTTTTAATATATTAAAATGAAAAAAGAACTAATGTTTATCGCAACAGCAGTCGCCGTAATGGCAAGTTGCCAGAGCTGCAAGAAAGACCAGCAGCCCAAAGGCATCGATGCTGCCAACCTCGACACGGAGGTGTCGCCCAAGGCTGATTTCTATGATTATGCCTGCGGCGGATGGATGAAAGCAAATCCTCTGAAGCCCGAATATTCGCGCTTCGGAACATTCGATGTTCTCGGTGAGAACAGCCGTCAGCAGGTGCGTGACCTCGTCGAAGAACTGTCGAAAAAAACAGATGTCGAGAACGGCACCAACGCCCAGAAAGTACGCGACCTGTATAATCTCGGTCTCGACAGCGTCAAGCTCAACGAGCAGGGCGCGGCTCCCGTACTTGCCGATCTGGAAGTCATCGCTAATACTCCGCGCGAGAAACTCATCGAGCTTATTGCCACTATGCCCGGCGTAGGCACATTCTTTGACACGGGTGTCGAGGCAGACCTCAAGAACTCCAACGTCAACACTATGTACTGGTCGCAGGGAGGTCTCGGACTGGGCGACCGCGACTACTACACCGACGACACTGAGCGCGCGCAGGTAATCCGCGAGGCTTACCGCACTTATCTGACGACTCTTGCAAAACTCGCCGGATACGACGAGGCTGCCGCAACACGTCTGATGGAGAACACCATGGCAATCGAAACAGAGCTTGCCAAGAGCCAGATGACACGCACCGAACAGCGTAACATCGCCGCACAGTACAATCCTATGACTGTCGCTGAGCTCGTCAAGGAATATCCTGCCGTCGACCTCAAGCGCTACTTCGAACTCAACAAACTCGATGTCGATACAGTCATCGTAGGTCAGCCCGCTTACTATGCAACCGTCAACAAAGTGCTTGGCACAGCCGACGAGCAGGCGCTTCACGACTATTTCGCAGCATCTTATCTTACTTCTGCGGCTCCATACCTGAGCGACGACTTCATCAACGCTCAGTTCGAGCTCCGCAAGGTTATGTCGGGCGTTCAGGAGCAGCAGCCCCGCTGGAAACGCGCTCTTTCTATCCCCAACGGTTTTCTCGGAGAGGCTCTCGGCGAGCTTTATGTCGAGAAATACTTCCCCGCAAGCTCCAAGGAGAAGATGCTCCGTCTTGTAGGCAATCTTCAGGAAGCGCTCGGACAGCACATCGACAACCTTACATGGATGAGCGATAGCACCAAGGCTCGCGCCAAGGAGAAACTCGCCGCATTCACCGTAAAGATCGGTTATCCCGACACATGGCGCGACTATTCCAAGCTGACAATCGACCCCGAGCAGTCGTACTGGAAAAACGTTCAGAACGCCATACTCTTCAACATCGACTTCAACAACAGCGAGTACGGCAAGCCCGTCGACCGCACACGCTGGCACATGTCGCCCCAGACAGTCAATGCATATTACAATCCCACGACTAACGAAATCTGCTTCCCCGCAGGTATTCTCCAGCCGCCGTTCTTCGACCCCGAGGCTGACGACGCTGTCAACTACGGTGCTATCGGCGTTGTAATCGGTCACGAGATGACTCACGGATTCGACGACCAGGGCCGTCAGTTCGACAAGGACGGCAACATGGCTGACTGGTGGACAGCAGCGGACGCAGAGGCGTTCAACAAGCTTGCCGACAAGCTCGTCGCTCAGTTCGACAGCGTAGAGGTTGCTCCCGGCGTACATGCAAACGGTCGTCTTACCCTCGGCGAGAACATCGCAGACCAGGGCGGTCTCCGCGTGGCTCACACCGCATATCTCAACTCGCTCAACGGAACCGAGGCTCCCGTTATCGACGGCTTTACTCCTGACCAGCGCTTCTATCTCGCATACGCCAATGTATGGGCAGCTAATATCCGTCCCGAGGAAATCCTTTCGCGCACCGAAAGCGATCCTCACTCGCTCGGTCGCTGGCGTGTCAACGCTACGCTCCGCAACATTGAGCCATTCTTCGAGGCATTCGAAATCACCGACGGTGACAAGATGTATCTCCCCGCTGAAGAGCGTGTAGTAATCTGGTAATACTGCCACTGACATAACAAAGACTCCGGGAAGGCGGACTGCTTTCCCGGAGTCTGTTTTTTTGTAGCATTTAAAGGTTTAGATACAGTTTCAGCGTATCGACGTATTCTTCAAAAGCCTTGCGTCCGGCATCGGTGACCCGGCAGGTCGTGCGCGGTCGTTTGCCCTCGAATCCTTTTGTCACTGTGATATATCCGGCGTTGCTCAGCTTGTCGAGCTGTACACTGAGGTTGCCCGCCGTCGATTCGGTCTTTTCACGGAGATAGACGAAGTCTGCCTCCTCGATATTCATCAGTATCGACATTACGGCGAGCCTGAGTTGCGAATGCAGAAGCGGATCGAGCTCTTTCATTTCTGTTTTCTTGCCTTATGATTCAATATGTGACCGGGAACAATGAACATGGCGGCAAAAGCGAGCATGAAAAGCGGCATGAACCATTCGGCATAGAGAGTCACACGTCCTACGATACAACAGGTCGTGAAAATACCGATAGTCATACCGACGGCACCTCCGGCAATCAGCGATTTTTCTCCTACTATAATACCCTGGGCAATTTCGGCGAAAGGTACGATAATCAGAGCGAAGACAAACATCATCGACCATGCGCTGATAGCGGCAATCAAAAAGAATCCGAGACACATTGCTGTCGCCACGATTGCCGAACAACCGACGGCTGTCCATATCTGCGATGTAAGACGGTCGGAATAGCTTTTCATCATTCTCGTATCCTGCTGTTTTCGAGCCATTATAGGAGTAGCGGTTCCGCCGATAATCCATATAAGGAACCATAGATAGTTCCACATAGGATTGTGTGTCCAAACGAGCATTATCCACACAAGCGCTGATACTATCACAGTGAGATAGCCCCACATGAGCATGATGTTTCCGTCGCCTATGTAGAGTTCCTTTGTCCGGCGTATCATCGCGGTGATAAGTTCCAGACTTTCTCTTTCAGAGATTTTCTTGTCTTCCATTTCTTTAAACGGTTATGTATTCACCTTCCGGGATGGGACCGAGATAACCGTACAATAATGAAGATAAGCTCTCACATCAGAAAAGCCTCGACCGAAGTCGAGACTTTGTCTACAGTCTGACGAGAA
>JAGBDG010000186.1 GCA_017937625.1 Muribaculaceae bacterium
CATGGTCATCCACACCGTCTATGGCAATTCTCCCTCCGGCAAGGACGTTGAAGTCTATGAAGTCCAGGGCGGACCGCACTCATGGCACGCCAAAGACCTCCCCACCTCCGAGATAATCTGGCAGTTCTTCTCCAAAACCATCAAAGAATAACATCAGAATGCCTTAGCAGAGAAAGTCAACGCTTATTAAGGCGAGCTTTTGTTCGTTCTCTGCATGCTTATCCAGTCCAATTGCTTGTTTCGGAAAAAATGTGTAATTTTGCAGCCTGTAATGGAAGCTTGTATGCCTCCGAAACTTAGACTAATGGAAATAATCCGCACTGTAAAAGGACTCGGCGATGCTCTCGCCCAAGTCCGTAGCAAAGGGCTCTCCGTAGGTCTCGTTCCTACAATGGGAGCACTACATGCAGGTCACAAGTCGCTCGTCGAACGGGCTCGCGCTGAAAATGACGTTGTTGTTGTCAGCGTTTTCGTCAATCCCACACAGTTCAACAACCCCGAAGACCTGCGGACGTATCCCCGCACCGAAGAAGCCGATGCAAAGCTCCTCGAGAGCTGCGGCGTCGACTTTGTGTTCATGCCGACAGCAGAAGAAGTTTATCCCGAACCCGATACACGAGTTTTCGACCTCGGTCCAGTCGCCGAAGTCATGGAAGGCGCCATGCGTCCCGGTCATTTCAACGGTGTTGCGCAGATTGTCAGCAAACTCTTCGCCATCGTGAAGCCTACACGCGCATATTTCGGCGAGAAAGACTTCCAGCAGATAGCAGTCATCCGCCGTATGGTTGCTCTCGAAGGTTTCGACATCGACATCGTCGACTGCCCTATCGTCCGTGAGGCAGACGGACTCGCCCTCAGCTCGCGTAACGTCCGCCTTTCCCCGGAGGCTCGCGCCATCGCTCCGAAAATCCGTCAGATTCTGCTTTCGAGCCTCGACCTGAAGGCTCAGGGGTATTCTCCCGTAGAAACCGCACGACTTACCGCCGACGCCATCAACAGCACTGAAGGTCTCGAAGCTGAATACTATCAGATTGTCGACGCTCTCACGATGCAGCCCATCGAGAAATGGGAAGACGCCGGAGCAGCCGGAGCTGTAGGGTGCGTCACCGTCTACTGCGGAGGTGTCCGTCTTATCGACAACATCCGTTACTAATCAACAGCGTACAGAAATGTTCATACAGGTTCTGAAGTCGAAAATCCACCGCGTCACCGTCACAGAGGCGAGACTCGATTATATCGGCTCCATCACAATAGATGAAGATCTTCTCGACGCCGCCGGCATCCTGCCGGGCGAGCGCGTCTATATAGTTAACAACAATAACGGTGCACGCCTCGACACCTACACCATCCCCGGTGAGCGCGGTTCGGGCGTCATCTGCCTCAACGGCGCGGCAGCACGTCTCGTGCAACCCGGCGACATTGTCATCATCATGTGCTATGCAACGATGACTCCCGACGAGGCTCGTACTTTCAAACCCACCGTTATATTCCCCGACACAGCCACAAACAGGCTTGTCCCTTAAACCCAGACAAATTTCCCCTCCCCGATGTTTGAAAAATTAAGCGAAAGACTCGAACGCAGCTTCAAGATCCTCAAAGGACAAGGGCGCATTACCGAAATCAACGTTGCCGAGACACTCAAGGACGTACGCCGAGCGCTCATCGACGCCGACGTAAACTACAAGGTGGCAAAGACTTTTACCGACGAGGTAAAGAACAAGGCTCTCGGACAGAATGTCATCAACGCCATCAAGCCGGGCGAACTCATGGTCAAGATTGTCCATGACGAGCTTGCTTCACTTATGGGCGGACAGGCGACGCCTCTTACCATCGAAGGCAAGCCGGCTGTCATCCTCATGTCCGGTCTCCAGGGTTCAGGTAAGACTACCTTTTCCGGGAAACTCGCGAAGCGTCTTAAGAGCGAGAAGGCTATGCGCCCGCTGCTCGTTGCCTGCGACGTCTACCGTCCCGCCGCCGTCGACCAGCTCAAGGTGCTCGGCGACTCGATTTCCGTTCCCGTCTATAGCGAGCCCGACGTCAAAGACCCTGTAGGCATCGCGAAGCGTGCCATAGACTACGCCAAGGCTAATCACAACGACCTCGTCATCATCGATACCGCCGGTCGACTTGCCGTCGACGAGCAGATGATGAACGAAATAGAGGCTATAAAGAAAGCGATCAACCCCGGGGAGGTACTCTTCGTTGTCGACGCCATGACCGGTCAGGACGCCGTCAACACCGCCAAGGCATTCAATGACCGCCTCGACTTCGGCGGCGTTGTTCTCACCAAGCTCGACGGCGACACACGCGGCGGTGCGGCTCTTTCTATCCGCAGCGTTGTCGACAAGCCCATCAAGTTCGTCGGCACGGGCGAGTCGCTCGACGGAATCGACATCTTCTATCCCGAGCGTATGGCAGACCGTATCCTCGGCATGGGCGATATCGTATCGCTCGTTGAACGCGCTCAGCAGCAGTTCGACGAGAAAGAAGCCGAAGAACTTGCCAAGAAGCTCCGTAAGAACCAGTTCACCTTCGACGATTTCCTCAAACAGATCAACCAGGTCAAGAAGATGGGCAATCTCAAGGATCTCGCTGCTATGATTCCTGGCGTCGGAAAGGCTATCAAGGACGTCGACATCGACAACGATGCCTTCAAGGGAATAGAGGCTATGATAATGTCCATGACTCCATACGAGCGCCAGCACCCCGACGTAATACGCGGAACCCGCGTGCAGCGTATCGCCAAAGGCTCAGGCAACAAGATTCAGGACGTCAACCGTCTGCTAAAGCAGTTCGACCAGATTCGCAAGATGATGCACCAGGTGAGCACCATGGGCAGCAACCCCGCCCAGATGATGCGCCAGATGAAACAGATGCGCCGTAAATAATCACCCCCAAAAACGACAGGCAGATGACTATAATCGACGGCAAAGCGACAGCCGCTCAGATAAAGGCTGAAATCGCAAAAGAGACAGAGGCTTTGAAAGCAGCCGGACGGCGCGCGCCCCACCTCGCCGCTATCCTTGTAGGACACGACGGAGGCAGCGAGACCTACGTGGCAAACAAAATAAAATCATGCGCCGAATGCGGCTTCACCTCCACACTCATCCGAATGGAGAGCACGCCCGAGAACCCGCTACGGCAGGAAGACCTTCTCGCCGAGGTCGAGAAGCTCAACAACGACCCGGAAGTAGACGGATTCATCGTACAGCTGCCATTACCCAAGCACATCGACGAACAGGCTGTCATAGAGGCAATCGACCCCACCAAGGATGTCGACGGGTTCCACCCCGTCAATGTCGGCAAGCAGTCGGTAGGACTCCCCTGCTTCCACAGCGCCACTCCCGCGGGTATCGTGGAGCTTCTGCGCCGATACGGCATCAGCACTCGCGGCAAGCGCGTGGTTATCGTAGGACGGAGCAACATCGTTGGCAAACCTCTCGCCGCCATGCTCATGCACAAAGGCGAACAGGGCGACGCCACTGTCACTGTCTGCCACAGCGCCACTCCCAATCTTTCTGAGATAACCCGTCAGGCCGACATTCTTATCGCAGCGATGGGACGTCCCGGCTTCATCACAGCCGGCATGGTAAAGGACGGGGCTACCGTCATTGACGTCGGCACCACCCGTGTGC
>JAGBDG010000187.1 GCA_017937625.1 Muribaculaceae bacterium
AGCTCTCAAAGGGAAACAACGGCTTGATGAAAACAAAATATCTCACTTTCTCCATCGAAGCGGACAACATAAAAGCTGCAAAAACCAGATTGGAGCGTATTGAGATCGATGTTCTGAACAATTTCAAGCGTCTGGGTGTTTCCGCTGAACCTCTGAACGGTTATGAGCGGCTTGAGGTTATGCACGGTTTGTTCCACATAGACGAGCAGGAGACGTTCAGTTTTTCATGGGATTGGCTTGTTCCAAGCGGACTTTCGGTTAAGGATTTCATCACTCCTTCCTCGTTTGAGTTCAGGAATGGCAAATATTTCAGTATGGGCAGGAAGATAGGAGCGGTTTCGTTTTTACAGATTCTCGCTCCGGAACTTAATGACCGAATGTTAGCGGATTTTCTTGAAATGGAAAGTTCGCTTGTTGTTACGATGCACGTACAGTCGGTTGACCAGATTACCGCCATCAAGACCATCAAGCGTAAAATTACTGATCTCGACAAAAGCAAAATTGAGGAACAGAAAAAAGCGGTAAGAAGCGGGTACGACATCGACATAATCCCGTCTGACCTCGCCACATACGGAAATGAGGCGAAAAAGCTGCTTCAGGATCTGCAAAGCCGAAATGAGAGAATGTTCATGCTGACATTTCTCGTCCTGAATACCGCCGATACGAAGTCGCAGCTTGAAAACAATGTATTTCAGGCATCCAGTATCGCTCAGAAGTACAACTGTATCCTCACCCGACTTGACTTTCAGCAGGAGGAAGGTCTGATGAGCAGCCTGCCCATCGGTCTGAATCAGGTGGAAATACAGCGCGGAATGACTACATCGTCCACGGCGATTTTCATCCCATTCACGACGCAGGAGCTGTTTCAGAATGGAAAAGAAGCGCTCTACTGCGGCATCAACGCCCTGTCCAACAACCTCATCATGGTTGACCGAAAGCTCCTCAAAAACCCGAACGGTCTTATCCTCGGCACACCCGGAAGCGGTAAATCTTTCTCAGCAAAGCGTGAAATAGCCAATGTGTTTCTCGTCACCGACGATGATATCATTATCTGCGATCCAGAAGCGGAATATGGAACGCTTGTTGAGAGACTGAATGGGCAGGTTATTCATATCTCGCCTACCTCAACCGACTATGTAAATCCGATGGACTTGAATCTGAACTACAGTGACGACGAAAATCCGCTTAGCCTGAAATCTGACTTCATTCTAAGTCTGTGTGAGTTAATTGTCGGTGGGAAAGAAGGCTTACAGCCGGTGGAGAAAACCATCATCGACCGCTGTGTGAGGCTGGTATATCGGGAATATCTGAGTGACCCAACTCCCGCAAAGATGCCGATTCTCGGCGACTTGTATAATGAGCTTCGTAAACAGGAGGAAAAAGAGGCGCAGTATATAGCCACCGCGCTCGAAATCTACGTCACGGGTTCGCTGAATGTGTTCAACCATCGCACCAACATCAATATTGAGAACCGCATTGTCAGCTTTGATATAAAGGAACTCGGCAAGCAGCTGAAAAAGATAGGTATGCTGATTGTTCAGGATGCTGTTTGGAACCGTGTTACCGTCAACCGTGACGTACATAAATCCACCCGATATTACGCAGACGAATTTCATCTTCTGTTAAAGGAAGAACAGACAGCGGCGTATATGGTGGAAATCTGGAAGCGATTCCGAAAGTGGGGCGGTATTCCGACAGGTATAACGCAGAATGTAAAGGACCTGCTGTCGTCAAGAGAAGTTGAAAATATCCTTGGTGCGACACGTTGACGCACAAACATCGCTCTATGAGGGTAACACTTCATAGACTTATGGCCGTGCGATGCTAAAAACGTCGGGCTTATTCCATAAGGGATAAGCAACAACTGATAACTCGAAAGGTAGAATGACGGGGTAACGCCCTGAAATGCCTTCTCTGATACTTCGACCGGCTCTGGCTGTAAAGGCTGGGGTCTGGAGCTCGATAAAGTCGGCGGAAATCTGTCGTAACAGCGTGGCAACACGGCTGACGAAAGTACAGTAGAGGTACTGTATGCAGATGACACGTCGGGAGTCTACAAAATATCTATGGTGAGAATTGTCCACAACGGACTGACGAAAACCGCGAATGTACAGGTCTAAATGTTTACCGTATAGAAATGTACGGACACTTAAATGTGGGTCAGTGCGGTGGAGTAAGAATCGAGAATATGAAACTCCGTATTGTGTTACAGGCACAATCAAGCTGGCAGGACTATAGCGGACACCTAAGGATATATGTACAGATAGAGTTATTGGAACGTGGAAAGGTACAGAGTTGTCCATTTGCAATATGCGGACGAATCATATAAGCCGCTTAATCTGTGCCGAAAAGCGAAGCTCGAACCTATGACAGCCCAACGAAAAAGGCGGGCTTGAGGAATGGGCTTTAGTCGGTTAGAAACTATATAGGTTGATTGTTTAGACAACGAAAACTACTAACCGATGGAACGCCGTGTGCGGTGAAAGTCGCATGCACGGTGTGGAGTGGGGGAAAAGCCCGAGATTATATCAGAGGCTTACCTATCACCATAAAACAGCGACTACATCTATATGCTGAATCAGGCGGCAGGGGACAGACAGATTTTAGCTCAGAAGCTGAATATCTCGCCGCACCAGCTGTCGTATGTGACACATTCGGGCGAGGGAGAAGGACTGCTGTTCTACGGTTCAACCATACTTCCGTTTGTAGACCGCTTCCCGAAGGATACGGAACTTTATCACCTGCTCACAACAAAGCTCAATGAAATACATTAATATATGGAAGGAAAATGTTATGGAAAACAAAATCACTGTCTTTGAAAACGAAGAATTCGGAAATATCCGCACTGTTCAGGATGGAGATAACACTCTCTTTTGTGGGTTTGATGTAGCCAAAGCTCTTGGATATGCGATTCCGTCGAAAGCTGTAAATACGCACTGCAAAGGGGTTTCCAAAATGGAAGTCCCTACGAAGGGAGGCGTGCAGCGTCTTCTTTTCATTCGTGAATGTGACGTATATCGCCTGATTGTACACAGCAAACTTCCTGCTGCCGAAACCTTTGAGCATTGGATTTATGAGGATGTCCTCCCTACAATCCGAAGACATGGGGTCTATATCACCGATCCGCTGCTTCGTAAGATGGCGGATAATCCCGGTCTGCTGGACAAAATATGCGAAACCATGATTGCCGAACGCTCCAGAGCGGACAGGCTTGACGCACGTATCGCTTTAATTCAACCGAAAGCTGACTACTTCGACGCGTTTGTCAATCCCAAGAACTGTACAAACATCCGCAATACGGCAAAGGAGCTCGGTATTTCGGAGAGAATGTTCTGCAAGTATCTGTGTGAAGCGGGATTCCTCTACCGCTGCCCCGCCGGCAATCTGATGCCGTACAGTAAAAGGAGTAATGCAGGACTGTTCATCGTGCGCGACTACTGCCGCGGAGGTCATTTTGGCGCATACACCCTCATCACTCCCGCGGGAAAAGACCTGTTCCGCAGGCTGCTTTATCAGGCGGAAATGTGAGGCAGGTATGACTGACGTAATCATAAATCTCGATTGTCTCGACGCCCTGCGGCAGTTTCCCGACGACAGTATCAACTGCTGCGTGACTTCTCCGCCTTATTACGCTCTGCGCGATTACGGTATGCAGGGACAAATCGGACGTGAGGAGACGCCGGAGCTGTACATAAACCGTCTGACGGAGGTTTTCCGTGAGGTCAGACGTGTGCTTGCACCGAACGGCACCTTATGGCTGAATATTGCAGATACCTATGCCGGAAAGGGCAATCAGGGGAACTGTATCGACCCGAAATATCCGAGTGGCAGAACCGGACAGTCGAAAGCTCTGAACAACAAGGTCGAGGGCTGCAAGCCGAAGGATATGATAGGTATCCCGTGGAAACTGGCATTTGCGCTGAGAGACGACGGGTGGTATCTTCGCTCCGACATCATATGGCACAAGGCAAATCCTATGCCTGAGAGCGTCAGAGACAGACCATCCCGCTGTTATGAGCATATTTTTCTGCTCAGCAAATCCCGCAGGTATTTCTATGATGCCGACGCGATTTCCGAGCCTGTAAAGGAAAGCAGTATTCGCCGCATGAAAGGTGCGGTCGGAGAACATACAAAACATAATGACACGCCAATTGCTGGTGTACAGAACCTCTATCGTCCAAGATCCGCAGGGACGTTCTCTGAGGAGGATATACCGAAAACCAGAAACAGGCGTGATGTATGGCAAATCAACACCTTTCCTTTCAAAGGCAGCCATTTCGCAGCGTTTCCTCCGAAGCTCGCCGAGACGTGCATACTTGCCGGATGTCCCGAAGGAGGTGTGGTTCTCGATCCGTTCTTCGGCAGCGGCACGACGGGACTGGCGGCTAAGAAGCTTGGCAGGCAGTATATCGGAATTGAGCTGAATCCGGAGTACTGCAAGCTGGCTGAAAAACGGATTCGAGGTGAGTTTGAATGAGTAAACGCTCGCCGCGCCTGCAATTTTCGGAGGAAGAACAACAAAATCCGCAGCTGAAAAAGGCAGTCAGGAAAGCGAAGAAGGCGTCGGACAAGCTCGACAAGGCGGAAGCGAAGATTCCAAAGAACAAAATCTCACATAATGAGAAGAAACCTCCCCCGAAGCTCGTCCATGATGCCCCACTTAATCTTCTCTCAACACAAATCCAACGTGAAACACAATTTCACAGTGAAATTCAGGAATCCGACGATAACTCCGCTGTAGAAGCAGTCAATTCAGGCGTTTCAACTGCCGAGACTCTGCATCATGTGTCACAGCATCGGAAATTGCAGCCGTATCGCGCCGCTCACAATGCGGAAATACAAGCGGATAAGGCAAATTTGAACGCTCTGCAAAAGGAAGTGCGGCAATCTGCGCCGAATGCAAGCGCATACTCCCGATGGCAGCAGAGAAAGGCTATCAGGCAGGAATATGCAGCGGCAAAATACGCTGCGGCAAAACGCACTTCCGAAAACACTGCAAGAGCCTCTGAAATTGCCTCTAAAGCTGTTTCCAAAGCCTCCTCGAAAGCAAAACATGGCGCAGAGTTTGTACAAAAGAACTGGAAAGTACTATTGATAGTTCTCGCACTGGCAGCTCTGCTGATGATTGTGATGAGCATCATTTCATCCTGCACTATGATGTTTCAAGGTATATTCGGCAGTATTAGCGCGACAACCTATCCGAGTGAGCCGGAAGATATGATTGATGTGGAATCCGCATACAAAGAAATGGAGTCCGAATTGCAGTACAAGCTCGATAATTATGAATCCCTGTCCGGCTACGACGAATATCACATTACCGGAACTGTACTCGGTCATGATCCGTATGTGCTTGCTTCGATACTGTCGGCGATATATGGCGAATATACGCTGTCCGATGTGCAGGCTATGCTCGACATCATCTTTAACTTGCAGTATCAGCTGACGGAAAACATAGTCACTGAAACACGATATCAAACAGAAACGCGAACAGGCTACCGGCAGGTGTATGACCCTGACACAGGAGAAACCTACCTTGTTCCGTACACCTATACAATAGAGGAGCCGTATGATTACACGATCTGTACTGTCGCACTGACCTGCACCCCGATGGAAGATTTAGCCGACGTCCTGTTAAATGATGAGCAAAAGAAGCTGTACGAGGTCTATCTCGAAACCAAAGGCAATTATCCCGACCTGTTTTCAGAAGAACCAATGATGGCAAGTCTATCATATTCAAACAATTTATACTTCTCCGACGCGCCCACAGAAATAGGCACATTCGCGCAGATTAAAGCCGAAGCGGAACGATTTCTCGGTTATCCCTATGTTTGGGGCGGCAGCTCTCCTGAGACTTCGTTCGACTGCTCCGGCTTTGTCAGTTGGGTTTACAATCATTCCGGCTGGAATATCGGAAGATGTACAGCTCAAGGGCTTTACAATCTATGCACGCCGATTTCAGTTGAAGAAATTCAGCCCGGAGATTTTGTGTTCTTCAAAGGAACCTATGCGACATATGGTATTTCGCATGTCGGAATCTATGCCGGAAATGACGAGATGCTTCATGCTGGAAATCCAATCTCATACGCTGACCTCAACCAACCCTATTGGCAGCAGCATCTTTATGCCTACGGACGTTTGCCCGAACAATGAAAGGAGTTATATGAACCCGAAAATCAACAAACTGAAAGCTGAAAAAGAAAAAAATCTCCGAAAAATTGCAGAAATGACTGCACGGAACGACGAAATTGACGAACAGGTTATGGAATTAGAGAACACGGACATCATCGGTATCGTGCGTGAAAACGGCGTCACACCCGAACAGCTTGCCGAACTGATTCGGTCACTAAAAATCAATATTGCTCCAAAGGAGGGCGAACAGCATGAATAAGAGAATCATATCGTTGATTCTGTCCGTTTTCTTCATTATAATCTTTTGCCTGCCAACTTTTGCAATGGCAGATCCGCCTGAAACAATAGAAGCAGAAACCTATCCGCCTATCACACCGGATGGAAACATGACCGTAACCGACGATTTGTATCAGCTCATCGTCGAAAAAATTATCCAGAGCGGCGAGGACGGAACACAGGTGATTGAATCCAATGTTATCGAAAACAAGCAGTTTATCACCGTACATACCCGCAGCGGAGCAGAATTTTACATCATTATCGACCGAAGTCAGGATGCAAACAATGTGTATTTCCTCAATCAGGTGGATGATGACGACCTGTTCGCTCTGCTGGAAGCCGAAGATTCGGCTACGCCCTGCACTTGTGAGGAAAAGTG
>JAGBDG010000188.1 GCA_017937625.1 Muribaculaceae bacterium
AGAATTTATAGAAACTGTCCGCTCTTGGGGGCGGATTCGGCCGCCCCCGCCGCTCAGGCATCCCCCTCCGAGGAGAGAGAAATAACTTCTATATTGCGGTTTACATACTAAATCTGTGCGTTTCTATTTGGATTCTTCACGTAGGAAAGATTCCAATATACAAAAAAAGGAGACAACTGTTCTGTCATCTCCTCTTTTAAAGTCAGGCGGCAAACTGCCTATGGTTCCATGCCGCTATCTTACCATAATCTTATATGCAACATTGCCTACAGTCAGGATGTATGTTCCGTTTGCGATGCCGCTGAGCGTACATCTGCCTCCGGACGTAGTCGCTGAGCGTACCAGCGAGCCGTTAATGCCTATAAGCTTCACAGCTGAGTCTTCTGCTGCACTTACAACAATGTCGTTGCCGCTTATTTCTATCACGGTATCGCTGCCATCGGCGACCGCCCCATTTATGCCGGTGGTCTTGACATCGATAAGTTTTGTATAGAAATACGTGTTCGGGAACTCATCGTTTGTGAGCACGCACATCACATTGTCAATCGGTCTTGTAAATTTCGTCACACCATTGTCGAGAAGATACTCGTCGTCTACATACAGTTCCTCTCCGACAAGTTCGCCTGTCTGGTCATCAAACTCAGGCACATCCACAAACCATCTGAAAACGGTATTATTACCATTGATGACAGCCTCTGACGAGAGATCCACTGTCCCGTCGACGGCATCAACGTCGATCGGAGCCTGGTTGGCACACGTATAGAGTGTATATTTGTTAAGAGGCAATGTACTCGGTCTGAAATTGTTCTCGTCGAGGTAAAGCACCTTGAGGTCTTTCAATCCTGATACATCAATATGGCTGAGACGGTTGCCGGTGAGCGCCATCTGGTACATTGCCGGCACTTTCGCGAGGTCTATCTCTTCCAGCTGGTTATAGGCAAGGTCAAGATGCCAGAGCCGAGTATTGTCAGAGACAAACGACGTGATCTGGTTGTTTGAGACAGACAGCAGCTCCAGATTGGGATAGAGGGAGGCGTCGAACGAGGTCAGACTGTTGTGGCTCAGCTCAATGTCACGGAGTTTGGAATACCTCGTAAGGTCAATTGTGCTGAAATTGTTGCCGCTCAGACGCAATTCACCGAGGTTCTCGGACTCAGGCCATATCACCTGGTCTTCTGTCAGCCCTGCTCCCTGCACACCGAAAAGCACCAGATTGGTGAGTTTTGACGCGTCTATCGACGACAGTGTAAGTCCGCCTATGCTGAACACCGTCAGATTGTCGGTATCCGAGTATGTGTAGACCCTTACTGTGGCGCCCTCATGGGATTTCACCTCGAACGTCTGCGGATCAGCCGTAACCTGGTATTCTACCAGACCAGCCTGAGTGCCGCTCCAGTCGATGTAGACAGGTGTGTTGCTCTCGCTTGCGCGCAGGATGATAGTACCGGTCTGCTCAGCTGCTGTAACAAAAGTCGCGACAACGTTTGTAGGCATTTCTGCAGCTTCAATCCGAGTGGTTTTCAGCGTCAGTCCCTCAAATTTCGGATTTGTCATTTCGCAATACACTTCCGCGCCAGTCACCGGAGCCATGAAATGGAATGCGCCATTGTCTTCGGTATAGTCCGTACCCTTCTGCATCAGGGTTCCGTCGGCTTTTTTCCAAGTATATTCGGTTGTGCCGTCAAGATAATATTTTGTAAGGTCGACACCCGGTCCTATCTTTGCTACAGCAATGTCTTTCTGCGGGGCGAACGTGTATGTCTCAAGTCCTGCTATCTCAGGCAGAGTTATGAAGTCGAGGGCATTGTCTTCGCAATGCACTTCCCTGAGGCTTATCTCAGCCGGCAGCACTACCGACGCGATGTCGTTGTGGGACACATCAAGATATGTCATCAGCGTGCAGTAATTGATGTTTATATCCGTAAGCTCGTTGTTCGAAACATCGAGGGTAAGCATATTGTCGGCGTCTTTGAGAGACAGCTCCGTCAGCTGGTTGTTGCTGAGGTCAAGATTGCGGATTGTTCTGTTGTCGTTAAGCGTGACTTCTGTCAGTTCATTGTTGCTCAGATTGATGTCGCCGAGCAGATTCTTCTGGTATGCGTCGTTGGCGCCGCGTATGTTCAGCGAACGGAAGTGGTTGCCGGTAAGCTCGAGCGATGTAAGCAGGCTGTTCCAGCTCAGGTCTATGTTTTCGCTTCCGTACATTCCGGCATTAGCCAGACGCAGAGTGCGCAGCGAGCGTGCCGCAGTCACATCGATGGAGTTGAGAGTCACATTCTCCATGTCTAAAGCAGTCACAAGCTCACCCTCGGGAACATATACAGTCACGCTGCCGCCGGTTGTGCCTTTTGCATTAGGTACTGCGGGAGCGCCTTCCGAAGTTGCCGAGAATTCCTGTTTTCCTTTGCCGAAGTCGACATAGAATACCTTGGGGTTCTGTTCTGTCGCGCCGTTGATGCCGAGTCCGAACTCCACGGAGGTGCCGGCAGCCGTGGCAGCCGGTACATAGAACGTTATCACCTTGTCATCCTGCCCGTAGTCGTCCTCGCTCTTTATCATGAACTTGTTTGTGCAGAGAGGATAGGAGCCGACAGCGCTCTCGGGGAACGCGTCGTTGGAAAATGCCACATATACGCTGTCAGGCACAGCCTTGAGCAGAGTCACCTTGCCGTCGGCGTACGTGTAGCAGTCGCTGCCGAGGGGCGTCAGCTCGCTGGGATTTCGATCGTCGGTACTGTAGAGAACCGCAGTTGTGGATGTGCCCTCGCGAAGCACCTTGTCGCTCAGGTCTATCACCGTGCCGACCTTCTGGCTTCTTGCCACCGGCATATCATTCTGCTTGTAGGCGTAATACTGCCAGTTGTCGTCAGGAAGGGGCAGAGTCGCGAAAGTGAAGTTATTGTTGCGTATCGACAGATTGTAAAGGTACGCTTTATCAGAAAGGTCGATAGAGGTCAGATTATTGTTGTTCACATACAAGTCCTGCAGAAGGGGATTCTTCGTAACATCCAGTTCTGTAAAACCGTTGCCGCTTGCAAACAGATATACGAGTTCGTGATTGTTCGTAACATCGAGCTTTTCGAGTTTGATGTCCGGATTTACCGTGCCCGACATGTGGTCGGCATAAAGTTCCTTAAGACTGACGTTCTTGCTGAGGTCTATGTCCTTTATTCTGGTATCGCTGATGTTGAGAATCAGAAGCCCTGTATTTTTTGTAACATCAAGCGAAGCGACAGGCGTGCTGTCGATGGATATTTTCTTCAGCTGCGGGCACCCCGTGGGGTCAAGAGTCTTAAGACCGGCATTTGCCCAGGCGTCGAATGTCACAAGGTTCGGATAATCAGAGAGGTTGAACGACGGGTCAAGGGCATTAACCCTGCCTATGTCGAGTATCATAAGGTCCGGCTTGTTTCCGCCGATGAGCAGGGGCTTGACATTAAACGGATTGCCGCTCACGTCTATCGACTGCAGCTTGCTCTGGTTTGTAAGGTCAAGCTGCGTAAGTTCATTGTTGCTCAGGTCGACTATTTCAAGATTCGTAAGCTTTTCCAACTGTACCTCCGTAAGGCAGCACTCGCTGGCGGTGAACACGTCGATATTGCTTGCGTCGCCATAAATCCTGATGACTCCTTCAGGCGAAACGTTGCACGAAACATAAGTTCCTCTAAGCGAGCCGCTCTCGCTGTCGAAATACGCCTGGGATATTTCCGTCTCTATCGGTCCGTAACCGCAATCCACATCGATATATCCGTCTTCTTTGGCACCGAACATCAGCGTTATCGAGCCTTTGCCATCACTTGCCTCATAGACACGTGTCTTGATGACCATGACAGGATCTTCCTCAGTCTGCGCCGCCGAAGTGAGCGGAAGACACAGGAGGACTCCCAAAAGAGTCACGAGCCACGAGGTTCTTAATCTGATCTTTTCCATATTTAATCTTATTATAATTATTGTTCTATCTTATCGCTATCTTACGTGACACTTGTCGGTTCACGTCAAGTATGTACATGCCTTTCGGCAGAGCGGACATGTCTATCGTGGTTTCGTCGCCTTGCACCTTCGACTGCATCATCAGGCAGCCGGAAACATTGTAGACCGATACGGTCATCTCATCCGCGCCGCCCAAGAATACCTCGAAGGTTCTGTCGCCGACTGCGGTAACCAGCAATTCCGGCTTGTCGGAGGCGATGCTTCCGACACTGCTTGTGGAACGGCGAATCACTTCCTTGAGACCTTCGTATGCGTTGAATTTGCCGGCTCCTGCCTGTATGGGATCCGCCTTAAGCACTGCATCGTCCTTTACAGCCGTCTGCTTTACAATGTCCTTTACATCGTCGAGCGTAAGCGTCGGATCTGCCTCCAGCCAAAGGGCAATCGAACCGGCTACGTGAGGCGAAGCCATGGAAGTGCCTATCGACCAACCCCAGTAATTATTGCGTCCGGTTTCGTCAAACTCGGCATTTATTGAAGATGACGGCGCATATCCAGCTTCGACATAATAAGAATTATACGTCGAGATGACTGCGGCGCCGGGAGCGCACACATGCGGAAGGTTACGCCCGTCTATAAGCGTGCCGTAAGAAGAAAATTTGGATATTCCGCCCTCGCTTATGTCATAGCCCGAGTTGTAGAGACCGCCGTCGAGTGCCGCCCAGTCCCTGCGGGTATCGTAAGAGCCTACCACAAGGATGCTGTTACCTGTTGCCATATCGCTGATCGAACCGTTGTACATGCCGTCGTCCCAGCCATCGATATCGAAATCGGTCAATGTAGAGAACAAGCCGTCGCAGAAGCAGTCGGCACGCTGTCCCTCCTTGCCTGTGGCTATGAAGCCTATGACATAGTTGGCGTCGGCATTGCCATCTTCATTGTTCTCCGCATAACAGTCAACAATGGCATAGAAACGCCCGCTGTCTTCATCATAAGTCCATCCAAGTCCTATATATCCGTCAAAATATCTGGCAAACTGCGTATCGATCTTATCCTCGTCAGACTGCTGGAAATCCGAAGAACTAACCCAGTATTGTCCGTAACCTGGATTTTCAGTGTCGATAGTCAGAGGAAAACGCTGTGCGATTCTGCCGCGTTTTTTGTTGAATATCACAGCTTGGATCTCGAGCGGAGTATTGTCATTGCTGTACACCTCCACGCTGCCATACGTCATGAAACCAAATCCGGCGTCCGACATGTCCTGTCCAAGCAAAAAACTCTGTACTGTATTGTCTGTGTCTGTAAATGTCTTGTTAAGCGCGATTTTTTTGTCGCCTTCGTTGCCGGCAGAGACACAGATAATGGCATTGTCCTGTTTTCTGACTTCATCGAAGTACTGGTTTATCATTCCCTTGCCGTCGTGTGCGCCGGTGTTGCTTCCCAAAGACAGGTTTATCACTGTCGGCTGCTTTTTGTACGCGGCAAACTCAAGGATATGGTCAACACCGTATGCTATTATGGCATCGTACAGGTCACCGCATCCCACGGCAATGTCCGAGTTACATGCGATGCCGTAATACGGATTCTCCGCGTCGATTATGCTGACACCGCTCTGCACGTCGCCGGCAGCCACTGTGGCAGTGCCACGGTAGCCGCCCGCCATGGTTCCCATTGTATGGCTGCCATGGTAGCTGGTAGCATCATCCGTCTTGAAAGACACAATATCTTTTCCGTCGACAATATCTGACGGATTGTTGCCGTAGAATTTCTCATCCACTTTTCCGGTGGTCTGGTTGGCGGTCATGTGCGCGAGCCACGCGACACGCGACTTGCCGTTAGCGTCGCGGAAATCTATGTGATTGGGGTCCACACCATTGTCGACAATGCCGCATATCACACCTTTGCCGGTGTATGCCTGCGGCAGTCCGGTTCCGGCATGTACCATGTCGACTCCTGTGGAAAGACGTGCCTTGTCGTTCTTCACATGCACACGCCGCGCCAGCTGGAAACGTTTTACGCCCCTGAGCGCAGCAACTCGCTCAACATCGCCGACGGGAACCGACACCCACGCAAAGCCGTGGCTTTCGCGCAAGACTCTTACTCCTTCGTCAGAAAGCTCGCCGGCTGAACTGCCGTCGGCAAGCTTTATCATTCCGAACACATTGGAGCCGGATGCCGGTGTCTCGCCATTAAACTTCATGGGTCTGTAGTTCCCCTTTGCCTCCTGCTTCATAATCAGGCGTTGCTGTCGGAGTTGCGCGCGGCTCATGAGGTCTAACGACGTCTGGGCCGTCGCCGCCAGTGCCATTCCCGCCAGCAGGGCGCATATAACGAATCTTTTCATTGTGATAAGTATGGTTTTATCTCTTATTATCTGCTTTTGCATAGCCAAAAGTCAGCGCAAAATTAATAAAAGTGTTTGAAATACTCAAATTCAGGCTAACTTAGTTGTTTTTACGGTGTTCGCGGAGTTCTTCGAGGTAGCTTGCGGTTATGACGCCCGAGGGAAGCGCTATGATTGCCACACCGAATAGGGAGGAAAGCATGGATACTACGCGCCCGATGTCGGTGACGGGACAGAGGTCGCCGTACCCAACCGTTGTAAGCGTCACTGTAGCCCAGTACAAAGCATCGAAAAACGAATCGAAAGTCGTCTCGCCGGTCTCTGGATTGATATGCGGCTCGGCATTGAACATGACGAGTGCCGTGATGAAAATATAGAAGACGGCAAGCATCAGTACGGAAAGGAGAACCTGGCGCTCCTTGGTGAGGACGCGGAGAAAGATAGTGATTTTGTCCGAATAACGGAATATCTTGAGCAAACGCACAATCTTGAGCAAGCGGGTGAGGCGCAGGAGCTTGAATTCGGGACTGATCAGGTTGAGTCCCGGCAGAATCGACAGCAGGTCGATGATTGCCATGGGCGTGAAGGGATAGATAAGGAACGACTTCCAGCCGCGTTTGAGCTGCATGTCGGCAGTGGACCACCGGAGGATATAATCAATGATGAAGGCGATGACGCTGACTATCTCTATGGGGCGGAATATGGGGTAATCCTCGATGAACATCAGAGGCGTGATGCTGAGGAGAATCATCACGAGCATGACGCTGTCGTAGACATGGCTCGCCCACATCCCTTTATTGTCCCGATTGATAAGATTGTATATTTTGTGTCGTAACATGATAACGTTTTGGTTTAAGCGTACAAAGGTACTTAAATACATTGTAATAAGCACAATGTTTTTTGCCGTTCGGCTGTATTTAAGTAATTTTGCATTATGATTTCGAGCTTACAATCCCGTGCCGCCGGTCTGCTGTCGCGTTTCTATGGTTACCGTTCGTTCCGACCGGGACAATGGGACGTGATTTCCGCCGTCGCATCGGGGCGCGATGCCGTTGTGATAATGCCCACAGGCGGAGGGAAATCCATCTGCTACCAGATTCCGGCGCTGCTCGCCGAGGAGGGATGCGCCGTTGTGGTGTCGCCCCTTATCGCGCTGATGCAGGACCAGACTCAGGGATTGGTGGCAAACGGCATACCGGCAGCGGCGCTGCACTCCAACCAGGACGAGAACGAGAACCGCCGCATCACGGCAGCAGCCGCCGAAGGAAAAATAAAGCTGCTGTATGTGTCGCCGGAGCGTTTGCTCGCCGACATGGACATTTTCAAATGTATAAAAATCAGCCTTTTCGCCATAGACGAGGCTCATTGCATATCACAGTGGGGGCATGATTTCCGTCCGGTCTACACCGAGCTGTCGCAGCTCAAGAATGTCTTCAAGGGCGTGCCGGTGATGGCTCTGACGGCAACCGCCGACCGCCTCACGCGTAACGACATAATCACGCAGCTGCACCTGGAGGATCCGTACTGCCATCTGTCGTCGTTCGACCGCCCGAACATATCGCTCGCCGTCTACGCCAACCCCGGCGCACGGCAGCGCAACGCCTTCATCAAAGACATGGCGGCGAAATACCCGCAGGACTCCGGTGTGGTCTACTGCCTGTCGCGCAAGGGAGCCGAGGAAACCAACGCCGCTCTTTCTGCCCTGGGACTGCGCACCGTATGCTACCACGCGGGCATGACACCTCAGGCTCGAGACAAGTCGCTTCATGCTTTCCTCACCGGAAGGACGCAGGTCGTATGCGCGACCGTCGCCTTCGGCATGGGCATAGACAAGAGCAACATACGCTGGGTGATACACGTCAACATGCCGGGAAACATCGAAAGCTACTACCAGGAGATAGGTCGCGCGGGACGCGACGGACTGCCGGCGGAGGCTGTGCTGTTCTACTCGCTGCAGGACGTGATACTGCGGCGCAACTTCGCCCAGGAGTCCGGGCAGCCCGTAATCAACGTAGAGAAACTCAGTCGCATGCAGGAATATGCCGAGGCACGCGTGTGCCGCCGGCGCATACTTCTGAGCTACTTCAGCGAGGAAACCACATGCGACTGCGGCAACTGCGACAACTGCCGCCGGCCACCGGCACGTTTCGACGGCACGGTGACAGCTCAGAAAGTGCTCAGCGCCGTGATGCGCACCCACGCGTCGACAGGAATACGCACCATAATAGGAATACTGCGCGGCTACTCGCGCTTCGACATAAAGACCGCCGGCTACGACCGTCTGCCTACTTTCGGCGTCGGCGCCGACCTTACGGAAGAACAGTGGCTCGACTACATCACGCAGATGGTGCAGCTCGGACTCCTCGAGATAGCATACGAGGAAGGCAACCACCTCCGCCCCACGGCGCTCGGCATGAAGGTACTGCGCGGTCAGGAGCGGCTGACGCTGTCGGTCTACACCGGCACGGCTGAAATACGCCGCAAGTCGAAGAAGGACGACGGGCGCAAAGTGCCGTCCGACCCAGTCCAGCAGCTTTTCGAACAGCTCAAGAGCGTGCGCGCCGACATAGCGCGGACGGAGAACCTGCCGCCGTATATAGTGTTCAGCGACGCCACCCTGCTCGACATGGCGAAACAGAAGCCGACCGACACGGAGTCGCTGCTGCGCGTGAGCGGTGTGGGGGAGGTGAAGGCTGTGCGCTACGGCAAGCGTTTCATCCGCGAAATCAGGCGTTTCACCGGCATGAGCGCCACCGAGCGAGGCGCGTCGATAAAAGAGACTCTTATCCTTTTCAACGCCGGCATGACCGCCCGCGAGATAGCCTCGACCAAGAACATCAGGGAGTCGACGGTCTACTCCCATTTCGCGGAACTCATAGGCGAAGGAATGATCACCGCCTTCCACCGCATCATAGCCGCCGACGATTTCCGTACCATCAGCGCCGAGTTCGACCGCGACCCCGGGAACGCCTACGAACGGCTCCGGGAAAGCTATCCGCCCGGACTGATATCAGTCGCCAAGGCAATCAGAACGGCTGTCGCGGCAAAAAAGACCGGATTGGACAGAAAATAATTTGGTAGCCTGCGTTTTTTATTGTAATTTCGAAGAAAATTAGGACAACAACACTCATAACTATATGAATGCACAGAAAATGGAGCGCGCGGCAGACAATATAAGGATAGTTGCCGCCGCGATGGTAGAGAAAGCGAAATCCGGACACCCCGGCGGTGCCATGGGTGGAGCAGACTTCGCAAACGTTCTTTATTCCTCGTTTTTGATCAGCGATCCGGACGACCCCACATGGTTTGCACGCGACCGCTTTTTCCTTGACCCTGGACACATGTCGCCGATGCTCTATTCAGTGCTCGCTCTTGCGGGTCACTACACCATGGACGAGCTCAAGCAGTTCCGCCAGTGGGGCTCCGTGACGCCCGGACATCCCGAGCTAAACCCATCTCGCGGCGTCGAGAACACCTCCGGTCCTCTCGGTCAGGGTCACACCATGGCAGTGGGCGCCGCCATCGCCGAGCGCTTCCTTCAGGCACGCTTCGGCGACGTTGTGGCTCACAAGACATACGCCTTCATATCTGACGGCGGCATTCAGGAAGAAATATCGCAGGGCGCAGGCCGCATAGCCGGCTATCTCGGTCTCGCCAACCTCATAATGTTCTACGACGCCAACGACGTGCAGCTTTCCACCATGGTAGACGAGGTCGACAAGGAAGACTACGCCGCAAAATACCGCGCATGGCACTGGAACGTCATCGAAATCGACGGCAACGACGCCAACCAGATTGCCGACGCACTCACGCAGGCGATAGCCGAAAAGAAGAAACCTACCCTCATCATCGGTCACACCATGATGGGCAAGGGCGTCGTCACAGCCGACGGACAGAACTTCGAAGGCAAGTGCTCCACCCACGGACAGCCCCTAAGCAAGAGCGGTGCCGATTTCGCGGCTACAGTGCGAAACCTCGGCGGCGACCCCGAGAATCCTTTCGTATTCTTCCCCGAGGTTGTCGAGCTCTACCGCGAGCGCGACGCCGAACTCCGCAAGATTGTCGCCGAGCGCCGCAAGGAATTCGACCGCTGGGCGAAGGAGAATCCGGCAAAGGCTCTTGAGCTCAAATCGTACATCGACGGCATTATTCCCGAAATTGACTACGCCGCCGTACAGCACAAGGCAAACGTAGCCACCCGCACGGCATCGTCCGACATGCTCGGAGTGCTCGCCGAGAAGGTCGGCAACATGATAGTGATGTCGGCTGACCTCGCCAACAGCGACAAGACCGACGGCTTCCTCAAAAAGACCCACGCCTTTGCCAACGGCGACTTCACGGGCGCCTTCCTCCACGCCGGCGTTTCGGAACTCACCATGGCTACAATCATGAACGGCATGGTGGTTCACGGCGGCATCATCGCCGCGTGCGGCACCTTCTTCGTGTTCTCCGACTACATGAAGCCCGCCATACGCATGGCAGCCCTCATGGAGCTTCCGGTGAAATACATCTGGTCGCACGACGCCTTCCGCGTAGGCGAGGACGGTCCTACCCACGAACCGATTGAGCAGGAGGCACAGCTCCGCCTTCTCGAGCAGATACGCAACTTCAGCGGTCGCCCGTCGATGCTCGTCATCCGCCCCGCCGACTCCGCCGAGACTTCCATCGCCTACGAGATGGCGATGAAGAACACATACACTCCCACCGGTCTCATCTTCTCGCGCCAGGACCTCAAGGACCTTCCCGCTCCCGAAGGCATGACTCGCATAGAAGCTGCCCACGGAGCCCTCAAGGGCGGCTACACTGCCCTCCCCGCCGACGGACGCCCCGACGTTGTCCTTGTGGCAAACGGCTCTGAGGTATCGCTTCTCGCCGACGTGTCTGTTCTCCTCGCAGCCGACGGCATCAAGGCTTCGGTCGTATCCGTGCCCGCAGTGAGCGTATTCAACGAACAGCCCGAGAGCTACCGTCTGGAAGTTCTTCCGCCCGACGTACCGCAGTTCGGTCTCACCGCCGGTCTGCCCGAGTCGCTGCGCATGATCAGGAACTTCAATGGCGAGGTCTACGGACTCGAGCGCTTCGGCGCATCGGCTCCCTACAAGGTGCTCGACGAAAAATTCGGATTCACGCCCGACAACATCTATAACCGCATCCGCATATATCTCAACCGATAAACAAGAAAGGAAACGCTAAAAAGCGCGCCTTACGACGCGCTTTTTTAGTCCCCGACGATGAACTACCTCGACTCTCTCAACCAGGAACAGCTCGACGCAGTGCGCACCACCGAAGGACCCGTCAGGGTTCTTGCCGGAGCAGGCACGGGCAAGACGCGCGCCCTGACGTCGCGCTACTGCTACCTCGCCGACCTCCTCGGCGTCGACACCTCGTCGATTCTCTGCCTCACCTTCACCAACAAGGCTGCCGCGGAGATGAAGAACCGCATAGCGCCCATGATAGGCGACTTCGACCCCGCCTACATCTGCACTTTCCATTCCTTCTGCGTGCGCATGCTAAAGGAAGACATGCACACCCTGAGCTACCCCGCCAACTTCGTACTCATCGACGAGGACGAGGAAGCCGACGTGCTGCAGAAAGTGTACACCGACATGGGGCTGACGCTCAAGGAGATGCCAATAAAGCGGGCGGCGGAATACATCGGGCGGCGCAAGGAGCCGGGCGACTACGTGAGGATTATCGCCGAGCTCAACAACACGCGGTTGGGCGAGCTGTGCGCGTCGACATCCGACAAGATGGAGCAGATATTCTTCCGATACCTCTACGAGCAGAAGAAGAGTTTCGCCCTCGACTTCGACGACATCATCATCTTCGCCGACCATATCCTGACCACCCGACCGGAGATAAGGGAGAAGTGGCAGGAGAGGATGCAGTACGTCATGGTCGACGAGTTCCAGGACGTGAGTCCGCGGCAGTACCGCATAGCGCGGCTCATAGCCGAGAAGCACCGCAATCTTTTCATCGTGGGCGACCCGGACCAGACCATCTATACATGGCGCGGTGCCGACGTAAACCTCATCCTCAACTTCGACATGATTTACCCGGACGCTACCACCATAGTACTGAGCGAGAACTACCGCAGTACGCCGCAGATTCTCACGCTGTCGAACTCCCTCATATCCAAAAACGAGTTCCGCTACCCCAAGGAGCTTCGCGCCATGTCGCGCGACGGCGAAAAGCCGGTCATGTTCCACGCACGCTCTGAAAAAGGAGAGGCGTCATGGATTGCACGTCGCATAGCCCGGCTCGTCAAGGCTGGAGCGAAGCCCGCGGACATCGCTATTCTCTACCGGGCGCATCATCTTTCGCGCCCTATCGAGGACGCCTTGATGAAGTACGACATCAAGTACACCATCTTCAGCGGCACGGCTTTCTACGCCCGCCGAGAGGTGAAAGACGTGCTCGCATACCTTCGGATGCTCACCGCTGCCGACGACATTGCCTTCATGCGCACCGTCAACACGCCCTCCCGTCGGATAGGCAGGCAGAAGCTCGCGGTTATACGCAATACTGCCGACAACGAGGACATCTCGCTCTATGAGGCGCTGAAAAAAGTCGCATACACCCCGCTTTTCGCGCATACTGACGCGAAAGGCTACATACACACGGTCGAGGAAGGCCGACAGCTGCTGGGCACCATGTCGCTCGGCGACCTGATGCAACATATTCTCGACATGAGCGGCTACGAGGAAATGCTGCGCAACCTGAGCGAGTGGGAACGCCTCGACAACCTCGCGGAACTCAAGCGCGCCATCGAGGAGGCAGGGCATGATGACGACGAAGGACTCGAGACATTCCTGACGCGAGCCGCGCTCATCGCAAACATCGACCGCAAGTCGGCGGACACCGATACTGTGAAGATGATGACCGTCCACACCGCGAAGGGCATGGAGTTCCCCACCGTGTTCGTGTGCGGCATGAGCGAAGGCAACTTCCCCTCACGGCGCAGCTCGGGACCGGAGGACATAGAGGAAGAACGACGCCTCGCCTACGTAGCCGTGACACGCGCCGAACGCCTGCTGTTCCTCTCCGACAGCGAGGGATTCAGCCGCGACAACATGGCGAAGCTGCCGTCGCGTTTCATCTACGAGATGGGCACCGACAACATGACGCTTGAAAATCCCCTGCCCGACGCTCCGAAGCCCGTGGCGGTGATGGCCGGCGCCACAGAGAACCAGGCTTTCAAAACGGGCGACCGCGTGGAGCATCCTGTCTTCGGCACCGGCGAGATAGTATCGGTCGACACTCAGAAGCAGGTCTACTCCGTACATTTCGACAACATTTCCACCAACCGCAGCCTCCGTTTCGGAGCGCCGCTAAGCCCCGCCGACAAATGAAAACACTATACGTCAGCGACATGGACGGCACTCTGCTGAGCACCGACAGTCGCATTTCAGCGCGCTCCGCCGAGATAATAACCGACCTCACCGACCGTGGAGCGCTCATCACCGTTGCCACCGCGCGCACTCCCGCCACAGTGGTGCCGCTGCTCGCCCAGACCCGTACGACACCTCCCGCGATAGTAATGACAGGCAGCGCCTACTGGGACCGTGGCAAAGGCACATTCACCGACACTCATTTCGTACCGGAGAAAGACGTGGTGACGGCGCTCGACTTCTGCCGCAAGCACGGCATACATCCTTTCGTCTATGTCCTCTCGCCCGACGGAACGACTATGGACGTCTACCATGC
>JAGBDG010000189.1 GCA_017937625.1 Muribaculaceae bacterium
GCCAGTTTCACCTGCTTGAACTCCTGAAACAGCATCAGTAAGATCACCAACAGGGCCACCAGCGAGGCGAACGAAAGCACCCGCGAAGCGGATTGCTGGCTCTCGAACTGTCCGCCGTAAGTGATGTAGTATCCCTCGGGAAGCGTGATCTCGTCAGAAATTTTCTTCTGGATCTCGTTTACGGCTCCACGCAGGTCGCGTCCGTCGACATTGGCGGAAATCACCAGGCGACGGCTCACATTCTCGCGGTTGATGGTGTTCGGACCTGATGAAGAAACCACATCTGCCACATACGAAAGCGGTATCTTGCCCGAGTTGGAGTCTATCATAAGTTCCGAGATCGCCTTTATGGAATTGCGTGCGTTGCTGTCGAACTTCACGGTGATGTCATAAGGGAGACCGCTGTCGTAGACCTGCGACACAGCCTTGCCGGCAAGCGCCACATCCACAAACTCGGTAAAATCGCGAAGTGTGATGCCGTAACGTGCGAGCATGTCGCGACGCGGTTTTATATGCAGCTGCGGACGCTCTATCTGCTGTTCTATATTGGCATCAGCGATACCGGGCACTTCCGCCACAATCTTCTTAATCTTCTGGCCGGTGGCGAAAAGCGTGTTGAGGTCGGCACCGAACAGTTTTATGGCGATCTGCGCCTCGGTACCGGAAAGCATCGCGTCCATACGGTGTGATATCGGCTGTCCTATCTCGAGGTTGATCCCCGGTATCTCAGACAGACGGCTGCGGAGATCGCGCACCATCTCGTTGCGCGAGCGGTCTTTGAGCCTGTAAGGCGCTTCGATTTCCGAGGAATTTACACCCTGCGAGTGTTCGTCAAGCTCGGCGCGGCCTGTCTTGCGCGCCACAGTGAGCACTTCGGGAATGTCGAGGACAATGCGTTCTGCCTCACGGCCTATTCGGTCGCTCTCCTCCAGCGAGATACCGGGAAGGGTCGACACGTTGATTGTGAACGATCCTTCGTTGAAACCGGGCAGGAAGCCGCGTCCGAGGGTCGACACACACACAAGCGATATCACGAAAAGTGCACCGACGGTGATGAGAAGCGCTTTTTTGTGTCCCAGCATAAAGGTCAGCGAGCGCACGTATGCCTCGCGCAGGGCGCGAGCTGTCTTCGGTTCTTTCTTTATTGCCGTATCAGCCTTCCCGTTTCCAAGCAGATAGCTGCACAGAACCGGTGTCAGGGTAAGTGCCACTATAGTGGAGGCTGCAAGAGCTATCAGGAAGGCAACGCCGAGCGGAACAAGCATACGACCTTCCATGCCCGTGAGGAAGAACAGCGGGATGAACGATGCCGCGATGACGAGCGTGGAATTGAAAATCGGCATACGGACCTCGGCTGAGGCATGGTACACCACGTCGAGCACCGACCGGCGTTCTTCTTCAGGCAGCGACGCGTTCTGCCGCAACCGCTTGTAGACGTTCTCCACGTCCACTATCGCATCGTCGACAAGACAGCCGATGGCAATGGCTATGCCGCCGAGCGTCATGGTGTTGATGGTGATTCCAAGCGCGTAGAGCATCAGAACCGTCACTATTATCGACAGCGGGATTGCAACTATCGAGATGAGCGTCGTGCGCAGGTTCATCAGGAAGAAGAACAGCACTATTATCACGAACAGCGCGCCTTCGAGAAGTGCGCTCTGAAGGTTGCCTATCGAGCTCTCGATGAAGTCGCTCTGGCGGAAGATGTCCGACGATATCTTCACGTCCGAAGGGAGCGTGTGCTTTATGCTCTCGAGCTCTTTGTCGACGCGCTCGGTGAGCTGAATGGTGCCTTCCGCCGGCTGTTTGGTCACGGTGATGAGGACCGCCGGAGCCGTCCTGACCGAAGCAAGACCTATGCGGGGCATACGGGCGCCCTGCTCTACCGTGGCTATGTCGGCGAGGGTGAGTATGCCTCTTTCGTCGGAGCGGACTACCGCCTGACCAAGCTCCTCGCAGTCGCCGGTATTGAGTTCTGCTTTTACGATGTATTCGTTGCCGTACTGGTAGACCACGCCACCGCCGGCATTGTTGTTGAGCCCTTCGGCGGCATCCATTACTTCGCTCAGGCTGACATCATGGAGGCGCATCAGCTCTGGGTTGATCTTTATCTGATACTCCGGTGCATCGCCACCGATTACCGAAACATTGGCGACACCTCCGAGCGCCAGAAGACGGGGGCGTATGTCCTTTTCTGCTATGCGCCTGAGTTCGAGCATCGATGTCGAGTCGGCGGTAAGACCGACAATCATCATCTCGCCGAGAATCGACGACTGGGGACCCATGACAGGCTCGGATATGTTCTCAGGCAGATTTTCTGCGGCGGTCAGAAGGCGTTCGCTGACAATCTGGCGCGCGGTGTAGATGTCCGTACCCCAGTCGAACTCCACCCACACGACCGAAAAGCCCGGATTGGATGCCGAACGCACGCGACGGACGCCCGTGGCGCCGTTGACCGCCGTCTCTATGGGGTAAGTGACGACCTTCTCGACCTCCTCGGGCGCCAGACCCTGTGCCTCGGTCATAACGACTACAGTAGGAGCGTTGAGGTCAGGAAAAATGTCGACTTCCATGCGCGTCAGCACGGCAATACCGCCCAGAAGCACCAATGCCGTTATAATGAGCACCGATATGCGGTTGCGCAGCGACAAATGTATTATCTTGTTGAGCATCGGCGTCCGCTTTAGTGGTTATGGGTATGTCCCTCGGGGATGTTTCCGCTGTTCTCTGCAAGACGCACTGTCGTGACACCTTCCGTCACAATGTTCATGCCGGGATGTACGCCCGACAGTATCTCTATGCGTCTGCCGTCGCTCGCTCCGGTGGTTACAGGCACCTTCACGAAGCCTTCCTCGTCAAGTCGCTCGTAGACGAAATAGCGTCCCTGCTGCTCCGAAAGAGCGCTCACTGGTACGGTCACGACTCCCTGGCGCGGCGCTCCGAGGAGATATGCCGTAAAGGCGCTGCCGGGGATGATGCCGCTTCCGCGAGGAACACTGAAATATACAGGGATATATGCCGACGAGCCTCCTGCGGGCATCGGTGTGGCTCCGAGGCGCTTGCCGCCGAGACTGCTCACTGTGACAGGATTCGGTAAATACGAAAAGTCGACAACAGCGTCAGTAAAAGTAGCTGCGTCGGCGTAGCTGCGTTGCGGAATGTCGATGCGCAAGGTCAGATTACCCTGCGCGGCGACAGTAGCTATGATATCGCCAGCATTGACATACTGACCCTCTCGCACGGTCAGCGACGTCAGCGTGCCTGCGATGGGCGAGACGGCTGCTCCGGTCGATGCCGAAGGGCTGTATGCCGCTTTGGCTGCGCGATATGCGGCAAGGGCTGCGTTGCGCTCTCCCACAGTGGCGAGCTGCTGCTTGTACAGCGCCTCGATGCGCTCGTACTCTGTCTCGGCTGCTTCAAGAGCCGCGCGGGCTGCGGCGTTAGAGTCGCCCCCCGACATGCCTCTTGCGTCGATTGTCGCAACTGTCGTTCCATGTGAAACATTTTTTCCCGGATTCATTCCGGCGACAAAACGCACAATGCCGGCAGTGGGTGCAGAGACCACGCCGTCGGCCTCTCCCGAAGCGGCGACGGTGCCAGAGGCACGGAGTGTAGTCGCGAACTCGCCTGCCGTGACAGTGTCGGTCTTAAGTCCGAAACGTGCGGCAACTTCCGGTTCGACAATTATCTCGCTGCCTTCATGCTGGTGACCATGTTCGGGCGCCTCATGGTTTTCTCCGGCTGCCTCTCCTTCATGACTTTTGCCGCAGGCGCAGAGGGCGACGGCGGCAAAAGCGCAAATCAGTATTTTTTTCATATCGTATCAGTCTACAAACTCGAAGCCTGCCGCACGGACGGCATCAGCCACTTTCTTGTCTTCTACTTCTCCCTCGACAGTCGCAGTGCCCGACGCGAGATCCACTGAAACGTTTTCAACACCTTCAAGAGCGGCGAGGCTCTTTTCGACAGTAGCCTTGCAGTGAGAGCATGCCATGCCTTCGATTTTGTATGTTTTTGTCATAGCAGTATGATTTGATATTTTTTTGTTTAAAAATTTGTTCCTTATGAATGCATAGACGAGGAGTGCTGCAAGAAGCACGCTGCAGGATGTGCTGAACCATCCGAAGGCATGATGACAGCTGCCGTCGGCAAGTCCCTGCACCGGCGGTATGAACCACGAGCGGGGCATGAGAAGGTCTATGGCAAGTCCGAACGCTATAGCCGTCACGACAACGGACGCGACGTATATCGCCGTGGCGCGGCGTCCCTGGGTCTTGCCCAGGATGATGAGAGAGGCGAAATTGGCTGCGGGACCCGCCATGAGCATCACAAAAGCGATGCCTGGCGACAGACCCTTGAGCATCAGCGAGAGAGCGATGGGTATGGAGCCTGTAGCGCAGATGTACATGGGTATTGCCACGGCGACCACTGCGAGCATGGCAAGGAGAGGATACCTGCTGAGACTTACGAAAAGGCTGTCGGGTACCAATACGGTGATGAGAGCCGCAACGACAAGCCCGATGACGAGCCATTTGCCGACGCTCGCAACCATGTCGACGAGTCCGTAGCGCACAGATTCAATCAGTTTCCGGAAAAATCCCTGCGGTATATTTTCATTATCCGCACCGCAAAGCTGCTCGTCGGGCGGACATTCCTCGCCGTAGCGGCTTACAGCAATTCCGCCGAAAAACGAGCCGACGAGAGCGGCTACAGGACGGATGATGGCGAAAGGAAGTCCGAGGAGCGAGTAAGTGGCGGCGATGGAGTCGACGCCGGTCTGGGGAGTGGCGATTAGAAATGCGGTTGTAGCGCCTTTCGACGCGCCCTGACGCCGCAGCGACACTGCTGTAGGAAGTACGCCGCACGAACAGAGGGGAAGAGGTATGCCGAAAAGTGCCGCCTTGAGGACAGGCTTCCAGCCTGCGCCCGAAAGATGGCGGCTCATTGCCGCGGGACGCACGAAAACGTGAAGCAGCCCCGCGATGATGAAGCCCAGCAGAATGTAGGGCGACATCTGGTTCATGATACCTGCGAATGAGTAAAATATGCTGTTGAAATCCATTTTTATTATTTTGACACAAAGTTACTCATTATTTTTTGCAACCCGGTGGCAAAAGCGGACCTCGCTGTCAGGCTGCGGCGCGTTTGACTGATACTGTGCGCCAGACGATGTCGAACATCCTCCGTCGCAACGGGTCTATGGCAATCGCGACAAGATAAAATGCTACAATGACTCCTGCGGCGCCAAGCGTGAACAGCGGCAGTGAAAGCGTGCTCCACAGGTGTATCACCGCAGGACGCATTATGTTGACCCACACCAGCGGCGCCTTGTGGATGAGATAGACCGCGAAAGCCGAGCGCGCTATGTAGTTGATCCGTCGCGAAGTAAAATCGAACGACAGGAAAATCAGGAAGAAACTCACCGTCGACAGCAGCACAGCCGGAGAGTTATAGGCGAACGCCTGCAGTGGCGGCATATACACCGCCATCGCAGCAATCGCCACGAGCGAGGCGACATACACCGCACAGATGGTCTTCCTGTGCCGCCTTATTCCTTCTATGCTGACGTGCAAACGAATATACCGCGCTATCATATAGACCAGCACGAGCTGCACAAGCGTATATCCAGTAGGGTTGAACGCTCCGTGCATCCACCATCCGCACAACAGATTGAAGACTATGAACACCGCGAGCACGCCCGTGAAGGTACGCCTTGACAGCGCGCCCAGCCACGCGTTGAGCAACGGACTAAGAAGCATCAGCCCGAAATAGGCGGGAACATACCACAGGTCGGTATGGGTCAGCACCAGCCAGCTCTCCAGCCACCCCGTCCAGGAGACCTTGCACGGAAAGAAGATGGCATAAACCGTACAGATGCCCACCGAATAGAACACGCACTGGAACAGGAACGACAGCACGCCGCGCCAGCGCAGCCTGATGCCGAAATAACCTGAAATCATAGTGAAACAGTTCACTCCTATGATGGCGAGCGTTTCAACTGCTATGCGCCAGACGTCGCGAGCCGTCATCGACGCTATATCGCCCATGGGCTCCGGCAGCCCCACCGAAGCGCCGTCGACATGCACTGCAAGCACCATCAGCATGCTCACAATCCTCAGCAATTCAATATTCGACCGTCTTTGCATAGTCTAACGTCCGGAATCATCCGCACCACTGCAAAGTTAATAAAAATCAGCTAAATCGACTGGAATATTTCATCCTGTTGTTGGTTCTCAGCGAGATTGTATGCTTTTCTCAATCTTCCAAACGACCATTCCTCACAATTTATGAGCAAAAACAACTTTTAGGTTGTTTTTAAGAAAAGAATTCGTACCTTTGCATAAAATCTCGAATATGGAATTTGACAGAATCACAGACAGTGGAACACTTTGGGCTGTAAGGTATGATGACTGCCTTGACAATGTCCTTGAC